>JH610496.1 GCA_000252485.1 Prochloron didemni P4-Papua_New_Guinea
CGGTTGACCTTTTCCCGAGAAGTATCATGAAAAATCAAGTTAACGATTGGCAATTCTCTTGGAGCGAGTCTGCTGTTCTCAAGGTGTTAGCTTTTATCTTAGGAGCGATGGTGATTTTCCTGACATTGGTCGCTCCAGCTAGGGCAGTAAATTACGTTAAAGGAAATGTAATGAATCGCGATTTCTCCGGTCAAGATTTGACTGAAGATATTTTCGACCATGCTAATTTGCGCGATTCTAATTTCAGTCATGCTAATATGCAAGGAGTGCGTCTCTTTGGTGCTTTTCTCCAAAGAACTAATCTGGAGGGAGCTGACCTTTCCTATGCCGTTCTCGATTCAGCTTATTTTGAACGAACTAACTTGAAAAATGCAGTGCTAGAAGGCGCTTTTGCTATGGGTGCTGAGTTTTACGGCGTTATTATTGATGGGGCTGATTTTACTGATGTTTTGTTGAATCGGGATCAGGAAGACAAGCTGTGCGAAATCGCTACGGGAACTAATCCTACCACGGGACGGAACACTAAGGAGACTTTGTTTTGTTTTTAATTTAGTTGAATTGGAGTTAGGCGCACTCTTCGCAGATCGCTTTTAGAGAAATAGGGAAGAGGCAATAGGGAAACACTTCTATCTTAAAAGTCCCCCTGCCCCCCTTTTTAAGGGGGGATCAAGGGGGGATACAGGGGGGTGGGGGATAAACCCTATAAGATTATATCCTAAAGAATTAAAATATATCTTTGCGTTTTTGCTGCCAAAAAGCTACACCCAAATAAATTATACCATGCAATAACAATACCACCCAATTCAAGAGCAAATTTTCCCAAGTTGGTTCGTAAACTGGCGAACCCTCAAACGGCGGCTTTATTTCCCCACCTACAAATATTATAGGCGGAGGAACCAATCCATTCACATCTACTAAGGCTCCATAGGCTCCCACTGACCAACGACTCAACATGAGCCAGGAAAGATATTTGCCCATGCCTTCCATCTTAAATAATACTCCAGAAAAGATAATCTGAGGTATTAAGAGTAGGGGTAAAGAACTATTGGCTTGGCTGCTATTTTTGACGCTAGATGACACCATTAAACCCAGACTCATGGAGGTAAATAAAGTGAGAAAGGAGGTGATACTCATGCCGAAGGACCAAGGCATTAGTTCTGGAGTGGGAGATTGAAAGCCAATGAGAATAACTGCAGCAATTAAGATGGTTTGACAGAAGGCCAATCCTCCTAATACGAGAATTTTGGAACCTAAATAAGCAAATAAGCCCAAATTAACTAGCCGTTCTCGCCTGTATATGTCCGCTTCTTTAATAATTTCTTGCAAGGAACTGGAAAGTCCCACCCACAGTGCGGCACTGGTGAAAACAAATAAGACTCGTAGGGCTAAGGGAGCCAGTGCGGGGTCATTTCCTGGGCCGAGAATCAAAGGGTTTTTGTCCCCAATGGCGAGGGTAATTAAACTAATGCCCATGGGGGCTGTAAGTAGGGCTAAACCCAGATTGACCGGGTCTCTAAAGACTAATTGCAAGTAACGTTCTGTTAAGATGGAGAGTTGTTTGAAAGGAGAACGCTCCACTTTTTCCGGCGCTTTTCCTATTCTCTGTTCGCCGCCAATACTTAAGTGATCGCTAATATATTCTCGATAATAATCGGAGTTGAGGAAGTTATAACTTTCTTTCAGAGTTTCATCCTCTGTTTCTAATTTAATATAAATATCGGCAAAATCGCCGCTGTTAATTTCAAAGAAGTCTATTGCTATTTTGGGGGGACCGAAATAACAGAGGTTTCCTCCCTGACCCAGAAAGACAATGCGATCGCATAAAGTTATATTGCTGGTGGCGTGGGTAACCATAATTACCGTTCTCCCTTCATCTGCTAATTTTCGCAGCAATTGCATCATCTTTTTGTCCAAACCAGGGTCTAATCCCGAGGTAGGTTCGTCCAGGAAAAAGAGTTTTGGGTCTGCTAACAATTCTACTCCCATGCTGACCCTTTTTAATTGTCCTCCACTCAGTTTCTTCACCAAAACATCCCAACGGTCAGACATTTCGATTTGCTCTAAAGTTTTCCCTACTACCGCTTCTATATCTGTATCGGGAGGAAGGCGCAATCTTGCCGCATAAGCTAAGACTTCGCCTACTTTTAAATCTTTGTGGACAATATCATTTTGGGGTACATATCCAATGCGATCGCGGTAAATATTAAAGTTATTGCGCAGGTCTTCTCCATTTAAATATACTATTCCTCTGGTGGTGGGATCTATGCCTAAAAGGGTGCGCATTAAAGTAGATTTGCCCGCACCGCTACCTCCTACTAGGGCCACAAACTGTCCCGGTTCTATAGGTAAAGAAATGTCATTTAAAAGAGTTAAATTTTCCCCCCTTTTATTTTTCACTATTCGCACGATTCCATCTGCATCTAGTCGAATATTATCCCCTTGGTCCGCTAGGAATAATTTATCCCCTTGTAAAATCAGAGTATAGGGACCAATACGAATTGTGGCTCCATCTGGAATTATAGCAGTTTTATTGACTTTTTCTCCATTAAGAAATACTCCATTGGTACTGCAATCTTGAATTACATAATTGCCCCGAGCATTCCTATCAATTATAGCATGCTGGCGGGAAACAGTTGGTGCTTCTAAACGGAGAGTAGCACTGGGATCTCTTCCCAGCATTACTGACCGCTCAGTCAGGGAAATAAAACGCTTTTGCGGTTGATTAATAGGAGTTTGTAATGCTGTGGGCTCTGAATAAATAATGGTTACCCAGGTTTCTGGATTTTGACCTATTTTGATTTCCATTCCATCTTCTAATAGATGGCCTTCTTTGGGAGTAATGAGAGTATTTTTAAGAAATAATCTATTGGTGCTGGGTTTCTTTCCATCTCCATCATAAATATAATATTCATAACCTTGCTTTTGCACAATTGCTTGAGTCCTACCTACCACATTCCAATGATTGGGAACAACTAAATCTGCTTGCTGGGGATTTCTTCCCAGGACGTGTCTCTCTTCAGTTAAGTACATCGGGTCGAGTATTTCATCCCCTTTACTAATTATAATATAGGGAACTCCAACAATAAGAGTGTCGCGATTTATGTTTCTCTTCATTTTAAACGTCCAGATCTTAAAATACTAAAAATTAACCAAATGCCTAAAAAACTAGCTGCTGCAAATAAAACATCGCTAATCAAAGATAACTCTCCAGTTTTATTTCCACTGGAAATAATGGCTGCCCCTACGATTAAAGAACTAACTACAACACTAAAAGAGAGTCGATTGGCGGAGTCGTCAACACTACGACGTAAGGGTTCCAAGTCTCTCAAGCCCACGTTCCACTGCAAAGTTTCCGAACTGAGACGATCTAATAATACCTCCAATTGTCCCGGCGTTCTTAAGGAAAGAGATTTAAAATCGAGAATGGTGCGGAAAGCAGTTTGTAACGGTCGGTCTCCCAATAACTGACGGCGAAATAAATCCGGCATTAGGGGTTCAATTTCTGCCAATAAATTTACTTCGGGATTGAAATTGCGCCCCACTCCTTCTAAATTAGCTAAACTCTTGGCATATAAGCCTAAATTTCGGGGTAATTTAATTTGATTTTGGCGAGCAATTTGCAGCACTTCGTAAAATATATCGCTGAAATTGAGTTGGGCCAGGTTCAGATTATAATACTTGCGCAACATGCGATCGTAATCGTTCTCCAGTCGCTCCAAACTGGTAGCTTGCAGGCTTTCCGATAGCTCTAAGGTTAGTTGACTGCAGCGTTTGGCATCCAGATTTACAATGGCTAAAAGCATTTCCGTTACCAGTTCTTGGGTGCGAGGATCCAAACGACCAATTAGACCGCAATCGATAATTGCTACTCGCCCATCCGCGAGATAAAATAAGTTACCCGGGTGAGGGTCAGCGTGGAAAAAACCATCCACAAAAAACTGCTGTAAAAAAGCACGAAATAAGAGGGTTGTAATTTCTTTGCGTCTGGTTTCTAAAGTCGTTCTTTCCCTAGAGGGAGCAATTTCTGCTTCTAAGAGAGGACTTCCGTACAACCATTCTAAGACTAATAATTTGCGGTTGGTAATGGACCAATAAATTTGGGGAATAACTACCTTTTCTGGGTCGAACCAGGTAGTTTTGGCTAAATTGGAGCGCAGTTGGTCCGTATAGCGAGCTTCTTGAGTAAAGTCTAGTTCCGCTTTCACCGCTTCGGTGAATTCTTCTGCTAAGGCCACCAGATTGTAATTTTGTCCCACTCCCGTAGCAGTGACCAATTCCGCAATGCCTTTAATTAAAGCAATGTCTTGCTCTACAATTCTATCGATACCGGGACGCTGGACTTTTAAAGCTACTTCCTCTCCATTAATTAAAGTTGCTCGATGAATTTGAGCCATGGAACCGGCGGCTATGGGTTCGGGGTTGATGTGGCTGAATACTTCTTCCACAGGTCGGTCTAGCTGCTGGCTAATCACCAATTCAATTTCCCTCCAATTAACCGTGGGAACTTGGGCTTGCAGCGCGGTTAAGGCTTGAACGTAGTCTGGAGGAAGCAAATCAGGACGAGTGCTGAGTAACTGACCGAATTTAACGTAGAATGGTCCCAGTTCCACGAGAATTTTCCGCAGTACTGCCGGTGGGGGCAATTTAGGTTTATTTTTTTTGCCTTTACCTCCAGTTAATAAGCTGCGCATGTAGTCCCAACCATTGCTGAGAACTATTTCAATGATTTCTCGCTGGCGAGCTGGGAAACGGATCTCAGAGCGATCGCCTGTTTTGGTTAAATTAAACACGTTAATCATGAGCAACCAACAATTGACAATTACTTATCAATATAGACTAAGATTAAAGTGGGACAGGACTTACGCAGCCACGCTATCAGTAGGGTGCGTTACGAACGCACCACACTACCTATAGTGTCTTCGACCAAATTTTGCGTAAGTCCTGAAGTAGTTGATAAAGTTTTTTAGTTATAAGCAATTGTAGGTTGGGTTTCCCGATAGCGAAACCCAACAGCACCAAGTTTTTTAGTAGGGTGGGCAATGCCCACCACAACATCTATCGCCTCCGTCAAAAGCAGTATCAATAGTCTCCTGACGGACGGCAGTTACAATATTCTGAAAAAACTAGAGATTATTAAACCCAACTGGTTTTGACCACACCCCCGGTTTACCCCTGGAGATGTTCCCAATGAAATCTCCTTTTACTCTAGAAGAGGCCGTAAACCGCAACTTTTTACCTCAGTGAAATGGATCGCGAAGCAGAAATTCTCCAGTTATCAAGTCAGCGTCTCCTTGCCTTTAAAGACAAGCATAAAGGAGAGCGGTGCGTAATTATTGGTAATGGTCCTAGTTTAAATCGGATGGATTTGTCCTTTCTCAAGCAGGAAATTTGCTTTGGCGTGAATAAGATTTATTTAGGGTTCCAACAGTGGGATTTTTTACCCAAGTATTATATTGCAGTGAATCCCTTGGTCATCCAGCAGAATGCTGACCAAATTAGCCAGATTCCCTCTATCAAGTTTATCAGCAATCGGGGCATTCCCTATTTAGAACCCCAGGAAGATTTGATTTTTATTCGTACCCATCCTGATAATGGCAAGCCTTTTTGTTCCAATCCAATAGACGGACTGCAAGAGGGGAATACGGTCACCTATGTGGCCATGCAGTTAGCTTATTATATGGGGTTTGAGACGGTGATTTTGATTGGAATTGACCATCATTATATCGCAGCGGGAAAGCCTCACGCAGAAGTGGTTTCTCAAGGGGAAGACCTGAATCATTTCCATCCTGATTACTTTGGTCCAGGGGTCAGGTGGCACCTGCCAGATTTAGCAGGTTCGGAGCGATTTTATAAGATTGCTTATGCCTATTTTTGGGTAAACGATCGTCAGATTATTGATGGGACGGTGGGGGGGAGATGTGCTGTTTTTCCGAAAGGAGATTATCAAGAGTTGTTTTTTTTAGCTTGGCTGAAATTTTTCCAATACTTCTTAAATCTTCTGATAGAGTTAGGGCTGTTTTATTTGGTAAAAAGAGTATCAAAAATTGAACGGGAAACTCGAAAGTTGATCTGCCTCAGTCTTTGATAAAACTCATCAAGGTTATTGATTGTAATTTTATCCTCTTGACTCAGTTTTTTTATTATCGCTAAAGTTCCTTTGACATTTAACCCTAAATTTATGGCCATCTTTCGGGCTGCGCGATCGTCTAAAATAGTGAAATCAGCTTGTAATTCAGTAGCCAATGAAATTGCCTCAGATTCCCCTCTTCCTAAATTGAGATTTAAACGGTTAACTAGGGAGAATAAACGAGTTGAAACAACCTGCAGTTTTCCGGCTTTTATTAAAGGTAAAATTGCTAGACTGACTTCATCACTTTTTGCCTCAATTTCCTCTAAAACTGCTGGCGGGATATAAAACTGATCGTCACTGTCTAAAAATAATTCTAGGAATTGTAATTTGACTAAAAAAATGAGTGGAGATGAGTTGATCGCAATTTTCATCATTTCTCCCAAATCCTTTCTTGTTCAAGATCTTCCTCTGTCAAATAAGAAAAATCAATTCCCAATAAATCTAAAGTTTGTAACAAAGCATCTTCATTAAGATTAATTACTTCAGCCGCTTTTCTTAAACTAATAATCTTGGCTGTTAAAGCTCCCAAAATGAATAAAAATTTTTCCTTTTGTTCCGGTTCATTTAAAATCGGTAAAGAAGCAGCTATTTCTTGTAAACTTGTTGTAGAAGTCATAGGTTAATGGGTATCGGTAGATACCATCGTTGGGTTTGTTATTACACTTCAGTCTATCTTAATCTTTGGGGCGCTAAAATACAACAAAAAAGGAGAAGGGAGGAAATCATGACCCATAGAACCACGGACGTTGTCGAAAATGTGTTGAGCAAGTTTCAGGAGTTGATGCCGGAAAATCAGCAGCGACAAATCCAGTCTAGGGAAAAGTCTAGGTCAGTTGAAATCGAGCAATCCCCTCTCCAACAACGTGTTTTCGGTCTTCATCAAGGTATGGGTTGGATGAGTGATGATTTTAACGACCCGCTGACTGACGAATTTTGGCTGGGTGAAACATGAATATTTTGTTGGATACTCACGTGTTGATTTGGTTAGCTATGGAGCCACAAAAGCTGTCGCAGCAAGCTAAGACTATTCTGAGCAACCCCAATAATACTTTATTTTTGAGCTTGGTTAGTATTTGGGAAATGCAAATTAAAATCCAAATCCGAAAGTTAACTCTTAACCTATCTTTAAGGGAAGTAATAGAACATCAGCAGCAAGTCAACGGATTGCAGATTTTACCCATCGAGCTGGCTCATATTTTCGCTTTAGAAGTATTGCCAAACCATCATCGCGATCCTTTCCACCGACTTTTGCTTGCTCAAGCATTAGTCGCTCAAATACCCATTTTAAGTATAGATGCCATATTCCATCGCTATCCAGTACCACGATTGTGGTAAAAGTTGTTCTGAATATAAGATGGAAAGGCGCGATCACGCAGTGCCAGCGAAGCTGATCGCGCAGTGCCAGCGAAGCTGATCACGAAGCAGAAATTCTCCAGTTATCAAGTCAGCGTCTCCTTGCCTTTAAAGACAAGCATAAAGGAGAGCGGTGCGTAATTATTGGTAATGGTCCTAGTTTAAATCGGATGGACTTGTCCTTTCTCAAGCAGGAAATTTGCTTTGGCGTGAATAAGATTTATTTAGGGTTCCAACAGTGGGATTTTTTACCCAAGTATTATATTGCAGTGAATCCCTTGGTCATCCAGCAGAATGCTGACCAAATTAGCCAGATTCCCTCTATCAAGTTTATCAGCAATCGGGGCATTCCCTATTTAGAACCCCAGGAAGATTTGATTTTTATTCGTATAGCACTACGCATTTAGGTTAGGACATTAATAAAGCCTGAAACCTAGTCATAGCCTGTTTTTGAATTTTGAATTTTGAATTTTGAATTGCGCGTAGCGCTATACCCATCCTGATAATGGCAAGCCTTTTTGTCCCAATCCAATAGACGGACTGCAAGAGGGGAATACCGTCACCTATGTGGCCATGCAGTTAGCTTATTATATGGGATTTGAGACGGTGATTTTGATTGGGATTGACCATTATTATACCGCAGCGGGAAAGCCTCACGCAGAAGTGGTTTCTCAAGGGGAAGACCCGAATCATTTCCATCCTGATTACTTTGGTCCAGGGGTCAAGTGGCACCTGCCAGATTTAGCAGGTTCGGAGCGATTTTATAAGATTGCTTATGCCTATTTTTGGGTAAACGGTCGTCAGATTATTGATGCGACGGTGGGGGGGAGATGTGCTGTTTTTCCGAAAGGAGGTTATCAAGAGTTGTTTTTTTAGCGCAGTGTTTATCTGTCAAGATAATTCTAGAGGTAACTTTAAAAAGTTTTCAATACTTGATTTTTCATCTAAATCGATCACTTGCTCTACAGTATATTCAGGTAAGGGCGCTCCTGTGAGTGATTTTAGTCCAAAACGTTCATATTCTATTTCAGCAGGATAAGCAATAAAGAGTTTTGAATTTGAATATCTTAATAATTCACAGATACCCGATCGCATTGTTACTACATAACCACATAAATTGGCAAATGTCACAATTTGCGACAAAGGTATATCATGTCTTTTTACATCATTCTCATGTAAATAGTCTGCTGCTTCTTGCCACCTCCGATCGCCTACATCATTTAGGAAGACAGTAAAACCTTTTGCCTTTGCTTTAGATATTAACTCCTTTAACCCAAGAATCCAAGGTGACTTGACAGTGTTGATCTCATATCTAGATCCCAAAGCTCTTGTAAAAGGACATATTATTATTGTGTTTTTATATTTTAGGTTTAAGTCTTCAAATAACATGAAGTATTTATGCATATCACTAAGTGTGTATATAGGTGGAGCGGGCTTAATATCGCTGGATAAACCAAGCCTAATTTTTCTTTCATCTAAACCTTCCACTTTCTTTTGAATAATTGAATTGTTAAACTTATTAGGTATATTATCTCGATACACTGAACAAATCTTTCCTGGTAAACACTTTTGCAACCTGTACCCAACCTTGTTTAAAGTATTATATATAATATCGTTGTCTAGAAAAATTGGCGTCACTCTTAGTCCGGATACTTTCCCAAGACGACTTCTTAATCTATCTGTGCATAGTATAATGAGTCTTTTATTTTGAGCTTTAGATATTGAATCAATTAGCGACATAAACAAATTAACATCACCCACATTTTGATATTTAAAGACAAAAATAAGAGATGAATAAATTAAATTAAGTGCTTGTGAAGAGTTGAAAAAACAATTTTTTATCAAATATTCATGGATCTCCTTTTCTACAAAACGTCCTTCTTGTTGATGCCATTCACAAGATTTACTGATCAATTTGTCCCAAATACTATTACCTGCTTCAGATTTTATTAAAAATCGTCCTAGTTTTATCATACTCTTGACAAGTTTTTCTTCCTCTTCTTGATTGGGTAGAGAACTTGTGTAGTTATTAACAATCTTTGCCTCCAATTCCTTTAAATAACTATCTATTTCTAGAGCAGATATTGTATTGCTAGAGACCAACTGAGATAAACTTTCACAAAAATCAATAGTAGATTTAATCATAATTCAATTGTATTTGTTCCAGATCTGCTTTGCTGAGTCGGGCCATCTTGCTGGAGGTGGTTTGCTAGATTAGATTCTAGTATAACGTATAAACCGCTCGCACAATGGTTAAGAAAAGTTAAGATTTATGTTGAGTTTCTTGAGCTGTGAGCTGAAAACCCGCCTTTTTTTGAGGATGAACCTTTACATTCGTCCGACATTATTAGAGTTTTGAGTTAAAATTAGATTTAGAACTTTATATATTTGGGTCTTCCATCACTTTTAGGCAACCTAATCCTTCATCTCTCAACAAATTTACAGCGTAACTTGTCAGGAGTCCTAAAGGCTTTTTATCGTTGATACATATTCTTTCTCCCGTCGGTATACCAAAGATTGCGACATCATAGCGAAGTTCATTATTTACCAATAATGCCAAAGTTGATTCACGCATTTCTTCTTTTCGAGCGGTGAGCAAAACTACAAAATCTTCTTCAGATATTTGCTCCCAAAACTCTTTTGCTCCTGGAAGTAACTCATCTTTACCATTTTTGTAACCATTATGTTTAAGTACAACCCCATCAATATCAATTAACCAGGTTTTGGGCAAACTGCTTAAAATCAACTCCGTCATGCTGCCTTCTCCAACCAGAATAGTCCATTATAAAAACTCGCTAAAATTGAATCGTAATCATCTTTGACATATCCAGACAGCGACAGCCAAATGAGGGCATGCAATAGTCGAATGACAGACATTTGATTGGGGAATCGTTCCACAAACATCGATTCTAAATTTTTCCAACCATTGCTTTCTATCTCTAGATTAATTTGTTTCCCAGTAATCTTGAGCTGAAAGCGACGACGATTAAACGGATCGTAGTCTCCTAAAACTGAATAGTAAAGTTTCGCCCAGTCATACATGGGATCGCCATAGAGTAAACTTGAACCAAAATAGCCCCGTGGATCAATTAACCAGGCTTGGTTGTGATTGTCAATTAGCATATTAGAAAAAGTCGGATCGCCATGAATCAACCTAAACCAATCCACTTGAATCTCAGAAACTAATTCAGAGAGCCAGTTTTCGTATTGGGAATGAAAAGGATTGCGACATAAACAACCGTTGACCTCAATGGTCGGTTCAGCAAAATGAGGAATCAGTTGAGCAACACTATTGACGCGATCGCAAGTTTTCTGAAGATAAACTTCTTCTACCACTTTAGCATCAGCCTGCTTTTTATCACAACTATGAAGCTGACTGAGAAGCTGAAAAATATCGGTTAGTATTTCTATTTTCTGTTGTAAATTGACCTCTAACTGAAAGGGATGCACTCCCGGAATCCGAGAGATGGTCATGGGGTTGTCAGCAATTAAGCTAGGTAAACGATTAAACCCAAATGAGTGAACGGTTCCATACCAATTGAGTTCTCTTTCAATTAATTTCTCAAATTCCTTTACTCGTGCTTTTTTAAGCACGAGATCTTCTACAATTTCAACAGAATTAAAAAAGCGACTGACGAGGCTCTTTTGTTGATATTCAGCTACGCTCTCAAGAGTGCCTAATTCGTAGGTGTCATCGAGAAAAACTTCCTCAAATTGGATGGATTGCTGAGAGAACCAGCGTACACATTCTCCCTCTGGAGGAATATCTTTAAGAACAGCCTTATTCTCAAAAACAAAAAAGCCTGCGATTCCCCGTTCAGTTGAGGCTTCTTCTACACATTTTCCTGCTTGATTGTAAGACCAGCGGCATTTGAAAGAACGGCTCAGTCCAATCCAGTTTTTGCCATCAATTTCACAGTCTGGGACTTGTTCCAATAGTAAATCGCACCAGGCTAATAGAAACGGATCCTCATCGGGAATATAGGTTAATGCTCGCTCGATTCCTGATATTGTTCCTTTGGTTTTTGCTTGAATTAACTCCACTGAAACTTTTGGAGGAAAAACCTGTAGATATTTTTCTAAGACTTCATAGAGGTAATCTCCAATCACGATAAAGTTCGCAGATGGAAAACAGTCAAATAAATGATTTAATAGAGGTTGACCTGCAACTGATAGTAAACACTTGGGTTTATTCCAGGTAAAATGCTTTAATCGACTTCCTTTCCCACCAGCCTGAGCGATTACCCAGGGAATTTTACTTAGTTTCATTGGCTCAATCCCATTACTTCAACCTATAATATAGGGTTACTTGGTCAATATGTACATCTATGTATCCAGCCTCTGAACCTGTTTAGTATTGAGTGATATCATGTCCGTTTAGATCGGACCTATAATTTGTCTAGCCCCCACCCCTCCCCCTGTTTTCCCCCAGTGGGGGGGACCAAGGGGAGGGCTTGCTCACAGGTGTAGGTTTTTTACGAATCGGCTAAGGTAAGACAAGGTGGACAGGGTGAGAAAGTAGACAAGGGGGGAAAACCGTACACAAACTGTTCGGTTACTAATATCACTTAAATCGTTGAATTTATTTTTTTGAATTCGACGGAAGGAGCTATCAACTATCAACTGCTATATAAACCAATGAGATTTATCAGCCCTAAAACCGACTTCGCTTTCAAGAAAATTTTTGGTTCCGACCAAAGTAAAGATATTTTGATTTCCTTTCTGAATGCTACCATCTACTCCGGCAATGAGGTAATCCAAGATTTAGAAATTATTGACCCCTATAGTGCTGGGGATGTGTTGGATTTAAAAGATAGTTATCTCGATGTTAAGGCAGTATTAGCAGATAAAACTACTGTCATTATTGAGATGCAAGTGTGGAATGTAGAAGCTTTTCCCAAACGAGTTATTTATAACTTGTGCAAAACCTATGCCAATCAGCTTAAGTTGGGACAGGGATATTCTTATCTCAATCCTGTCATTGCTTTAACTATCACTGATTTTCAATTATTTCCAGACACAGACAAAATAATTACTCGCTTTTATTTTCAAGAAGAAGAACTTGAAGAAGAAAAAGAAGAAAAACTTGCTTATCAGAAAGATGAGTTGAAACTAGTGTTTGTGGAACTCCCCAAATTCACTAAAAAACTGGAAGAGTTGGAAAATGCCATGGATAAGTGGATTTATTTTATAAAAGAAGCTCCCAGTTTAGAACTTATTCCTGACAACCTTAAGGAAATTCCCCAGTTAGAAAAAGCTTTGAATATAGCGAATCAAGCTAGTTTAAGTGTAGAAGAACTGGAAAATATCCGCCAACAAGAAATACTTTTGGAGGATAGAAGAGGTGAATTAAGTTTAGCCAAAAGGGAAGGAATAGAAGAGGGGATAGAACAAGGAATAGAACAAGGGATAGCACAAGGGATAGAACAAGGAATAGAACAAGGGATAGAACAAGGGATAGAACAAGGGATAGAACAAGGGATAGAACAAGGGATAGAACAAGGGATAGAACAAGGGATAGAACAAGGGAAAATAGAAGGTCAAAGAAGCTTGATCTTGAGACAACTTGAACGCCGTTTTGGACAACTCAGTTCTTCTACAATATCCTTAATTACAGCATTGACATCGGTCGAATTAGAACGTTTAGAAGAAACAATGTGGGATTTCAATACCAGCGATGAATTACTTAATTGGCTGCGAGTTAATTCTATAGCAGTTGAGAGTTGAGAGAATTGTAGGGTGGGCATCGCCCACCACAACCAAATTTTATCTCGTCATGAGTAGCGGTATATTTCCACATATAATAATGAACAATGAACAATAAACGTGGACCTATCTCAGTAGCTATCAACTGTCCACTGCTATATGTATCCAGCCTATGAACCTGTTTAGTATTGAGTGAGAGCAACCGACAGGTTGCTGTATAACTATCAACTGTCCACTATCAACTGTCAACTTATTTCTTTATCTTCAGATTCTCTCAACCCGAAACAGAGGCTAGCTGATTCACATGGACAATTCCCACTGGAATTTTATCTTCAACCACAAAGACATTGGGAACTCCCTTTTCTTTGAAAAAGTCGATTAGTTCTGACATGGTCATCTTGGAAGAAATTGAGAAGGGGGAAGGGGTCATATATTGGCTAACAGGTTCTGCTAAAGAAACTTGAGATTCCAAACATCGACGCAGATCGCCATCGGTAAAAATGCCAACATATTGATTGCGACGATTAACAATACCGACGCACCCCAAGCTTTTTGAATTCATTTCAATAATAGCATCTTTGATAGAAGTTTCCAAGCCAATTAACGGCATTTGGTTCCCAGTATACATGAAATTTTTTACAGGAACCAGCAGAGTGCCTAAGTTTCCCCCGGGATGGAATTTCTTGAAATCATCTGCGCTGAAACCACGTAATGACATTACAGCTACAACCAATGCATCGCCAACAACCAATTGACAAGTGGTTGAGGTTGTGGGTGCTAAACCGTTAATACAAGCTTCAGGCAGATCGGGAATTTGCAGGACAATATCTGCAAAATGAGCCAGAGAACTAGAAGGATTTTTAGTGACTAAAATAACTGGTATTTTTTCCTGCGATGCATATTGTATAATATCTAACAGTTCAGATGTCTGACCTGAAGCTGAAAGTACAAGAAGTATATCCTCTTTATTGAGCAAACCCAAGTCACCATGACTGGCTTCCGTGGGATGAATAAAGATTGCTGGCATTCCGGTTGAGGTAAATGAAGCGGCAATCTTTTTACAGATATCTCCACTCTTACCGACTCCAGAAACCACCACTTTGCTTTTGCAGTCTCGAATCATTAATACGGCTTTCAACCAGGATTCATTGATGGTTTCACTAAGTTGTGAAAGCGCCTTAGATTCTTGCTCAATCACTTGTTTTAGTTTTAACCTAATATTTTCGTGCATCAACGTTTTTTTGATTATAAATTTTTTAGGATGTTTTTTTTCTAGCATTTCACAGGCATGCTGATAACATTCATTTTCTAGCTTTTTATTTCGTTATATCCTTTTTTTGTTAGATAAAATTAATCTTCATTTTTAAATTTTTATTTAAGATTTTTTGCCAATATCGTCAATCACTTCTTTTAGTTTCTTGTAAATAACTTGCCAATCACAGTCCCAATTACTATGAGATCCTATATTTTCAACATCTGTAATGTACTGTCTTGGTATTTGACGAATTTTAGAAACTGGGTTTTCCCTGAATGAAAATAGCCTTTCATCATGAATTGAAAAAGTTTTATTTCCATAAATAATGCCAGGATTAGAAGAAATAAAAATCATATATACAAATGTATTTGCACTCTGATTTCCCATAAATACATTGGCAGCTCTTCCCCAAACAATACTTTCGTAAACATTGCAACCAATGATGTCATACCACTTCACTTCTGAAGGTATAAGATTAACTATTTCCTTAACTAAAGATTTTTCTTGACTAATCATTTGTTCCATCTTAGGATAAGACTTCTCAGCCCCAGGCCAACCATTAAAGATAACACCTAAATTTGGATAATCTAAATGTAGTTTTTTAATAATTTGAGAAATTCCCTCTACATGCGAAACCCATACCACATTATGAGTTCTTATACTAATCCATAATAATGGAAAAAGTTTCTTAGCTTCTTGGATTTCCGATGATAAATTTGGATTGTATTTTTTCACAGATAAATTATATATTCTATCAATCAAATCTTGTCGAATAAAACAGTCTGTAAATCTAACTGCAATACAGTTATTATCAATAATAAAATCTGAAATACTTTTATTTTCATTTATTTTAATAATCTTATCTTTCGATACCTCTGGGAAAAGCTTTTCAAAATCAATATGCTCATAGGGGCCAACCAAAAAATAGTCTATTTTGTTCAGAATATTATTTTGCAAAAAGCGATGTATAGCTGTTAATTCATTATAAACGTAATGAGCCAAGTTATTATGACTGCTAATTAGTGCTACCAGCTTTTTATCTTCATTATTTGATATGTAAGATTTGATTTTTTTCCATCTTACTACTGAAGCAACTTGAAACCGCAATATTTGACTCTTGATAGCTCGATCTTGATTTGTATTTTCTAATTTAACAAGAAGATTGGGAATTGGAAAGTAAATATACCGCTTCAATCCTACCTCATCAGTTACAAGTAAATAAAACACTTCCTTAGATACAAAGCGATAAAATGCAACTATTGGCACGTTAATATAAAATGATTGGTTCGATCTCAAAATTTCTCCAGAAAACGGACAAATAGTATAAATATATTTGGTTTCTACAATGCTTTGTTGAAAGATTACTTTGTCTCGAATATAATGAGGCGATGCCTTAGTTTTTTCTGAAATGTTAGCTCGAACATTGTTTGTCAATTCAATCCTATTCTTTGAAGAATTAAAACTATTAATATAGAGGTTTTCCAAGGCACGGTTATTGTAACGTATAAGCTGTAAATTGCTCTTGTCAATTTTTAACTCCTCCAGCAATCTTTCATCATTAACGGTTAGAGAATTCAAATTCAAAATTTTCATCTCCCGCTGGCTGAAGTATTCTCTTATCTCAGATCCTAAATTCCATGTAAGGTTTGGAAATGACTTACTAACTTCATTTAAATTAGGCTGATTTAACATCATATAGATATCTTCATACAACTGGGGGCTTACCTTTTGATCCATTTTCAAAAAACTCCTGTATCTAAATTTTTTTATCTAACTAAAGGAACTTGATTATCCTAACTCTATTAATGCTCTATTACTACATCTTTTAGTTTTTCCTCAAAATAACATCTATACTTTGCCGAGTAAAGCCAATAGGTACTTTTAAGCCTTTTGCAATAATATAAGATTGTAGCAAGGTTTCATCATGTTTGATAGGTCTTAGCTTTCTCATCATTGGGTGATAACCATCATTTAAAACTATTTTTTCTAAATTTCCAAATACTAATTCAAACTCATGATAGCTAACGCCCTGCCCCCACCTTGTCAGCAGATCTAATAGTTTTGATTGTGATTTTTGTTGAGCGTGAAAATCAATGTTGGAGACAAAATTATTCCTGGGAGATCTATTATAGTATAGTAGCTGTAGTTCCAAGGGAAGCAACAGGAAAAAATCTATTTGTGACGTATGCCAATCTTCAAACGTTAAGCGATTAGGTGTTTCAACAACTACCAAAATATTACCAGGTTTTAGAAGTGTCCAGGCATTTTGTAACGATTCAATTCGCTCTGCTACCGTTTGATGCTCAAGAACTGCATAAAATAGAACTATATCTAAGCTTTCTGGTGCATGGTTTTCCATAACTAAAGCCTGAATCTTAGAAGGCCACGCATGTGTAAAATCAACATTATCAATTTCCATTACCTCTTTTCTTTTCTTTGCTGCATCAATCGATTTGAGATCGATATCATATCCCCAAACTTGAGAGCATATAGTTGAGAAAGCTGTACCACTAGAACCTGTGCCACAACCTATTTCAATCATATCTTTATCTCTCAATGGAAAAACTTCGTCGATCCAGGGAATGATATTTTTTATACAAATATTATATCTCATGTAGGAATGACGATCTAAATCAATTCTAAAAAAATCGGGTTGATCGGTTCTATATTCTTCTTTCCACCAAGACATCTTGGAAAAAAAGACTTCAATTAATTGTTCCTTGATTTTTTCTATCAAGAGTGAATCTTTATCTGGTAAAAGAGTCTTTTCTGTAACCATTTCTAGAAATTCCATTCTTTACCTGTTGATTTTGAATTGAAGAGAAAAATAAATTAAGACATATTCATTGCTTGCTTTTTCCAACCATACCAACGCTTAGCTACCTTTTGGAATATAGCTGTCACACCAATATCATCAATTTTTTTATAGGCAGGTTCAGTCATTAAATAGTTGCACAGTATACTTACAGATCTAATCTCTGTGTTATCTACCAATAGCCAACCACCTATACGTAAGTGGTAATCAATGTAATGCCAGTCGATAATCGGCATTGGAAAAGAATGATTCCCATCAATAAGGGCGAAGTCTAATTGTTCATCTTGATTTATCAATGGCAACCCTCTATCTGATGGTTCAGAAATAAATTCGAGGTTTTCTCTGTATATACTGTGATTTCTCAAAAACTCTAAGATTAGCTCGTTTGAGGTTATATCTGGATTTACAGCAATGTGCTTTTTCGCTTGATTAACAAAAACAACAGTTGAATAACCTGCTCCTGTTTCTAATGTGGTGTGTTCTTGGGTTACATTAGCTTCAATATATTGAAGAACCCCTTGAGAAATCGCATAGGATGTCCTCTCAGCTCTATCTGTTCTTTTAGAGGAATCAAAAAAATGATTCTCTATTATCGCAATTTCCTTAGTACCACTTTGAGGATGAAAGAGAGGTTTTTCTTTCTTAAGTATATCAATTGCACTGTTAGATTGATTAGACATGATAATTCATCTTTCTCCTTTGCTTGATGATTTTACTTTATATTATACTTTATTTTTTGTTTTTTTCTTCAACTCTTTTAGTTCTTGGCTTAGTTTTTCATTTTCCTTGATTAAATTAGCTATCAAGATATTTTTTTCAACAATTACATCTTCAAGCAATGAATCATAGTCAAAATTAGATATCTGGTTAATAGCTTGATTAATTACCGGATCGATTTTTTGTGGCACTTCCTGGTTAACATTCATTGATTTTACCTCAATGCAGAATAATTGGCTAGAAATAGAGTAGCAATAAATTGACAGGCCATTTTGATTATAACACAATATCTTACCTTCTTGACAATTGAAAAAAAACAATATTTTGATATATGGCAAAAGGAATACGTTCCCGATCAAGGGAAGCAAGCATCATCCCAACATCCGTTAATACAAAAGTAGAATCAGAAACATTGTTGTTTGACGATGGCCATAAAGTTACTGATGGTATTTCACAAAAATACCATCGTTCTGAAAATTGCTTTTCATTGAGCATTAAGAGAATATGCAGAGGGTTAGCTTTGGTCAAAGCTCTCTGCTCTCTAATATTATCGGGCGAAAAATCTCCCAAGAAACTATATTCATCTCGATCCGTTAAAATAGCAACTGAATTAAAAATGTACATATATCTTCGATCTATATTTGGTTGATTGAGTAAAGCACTCAAAAATTTACCTTGTCCATGACTGATATTGCTAGTGATTTCAACTCCTCTGATAAAGACTGTTGATTTTGTTTCTATAATATTTAGAGCTAATCCTAAAATAGGATCGTCATCCTGAATAGCCTTAAAATCGATCGCAGCGACTTTCAACTGGCTTAAATTAGGCAAAAACTGCTCTACTTGCCCATTAAGGTTAGTAGTTTTTACTACATCATATACTTTTAACTCATCTAGCAGCTCTTGAGAGCCGATAGAAACAACTTTTTCTCCTTTATTAGAAGCAGTACACAATAATCTGAGAATATCATCTTCTTCTACATCTCTCTTATTCCCATCTATCTTTGCCGCCCAACTCAGATTCAGGAAATAATAAGCTCGTGAATAATCAAGATCGCTTTTATTTTGTTGAGAGTATACTTGAAAATACTGATTCAAAAAATACGTTATAGTTTTATTAGGGGCAGTCAGTCTTTGGGATGAAGAGAAGAGTGAATAATAATCTACTCTTTCAAATAATTCTAATCTTCCTCCAATTGTAGCATTATAAACCGCTGTCCCATTTTTTTCATAAAAAGCTTTTGCCTTCCTATAAGAGTTCAAACAGCTATTCAGTTTGGGAAAATGCCACTTCTTCCCCTTCCCAAAATAACTGGGGTGAAAGTGATTAGGGTCGTCTTCATTTGAAATAATCGTTAGACCTTCGATATCTGCACTTTTAGGAATATCGTAAGAAAAGTCGAGACCGATGAGATAAACTTCAGAAAACCCCATATAGTAAGCAATCTGCAAATTTAGATATGTTACAGTTTGCCCCGCGCAAATCCTTTTTGAAATGTCATCGGAAAAATCAGGGTTTTGATACTGAGGTTTACTCTTAAAGTAACATGACCAATCCGTGGGCATGAAGAAAACATTGGGTTTTTGAGCGATAACAGATGCATATTTATCTGGAAAAAACTTAGCCTTTGCTTGGATCTGATTGATTCGCTCTAAATTATCCTCCACCACATGATTGTCTTCCACAACATAATAGGTTGGCTGAATTCCTATTTCATCGGTCATTAAGTAGAAACTGTTGACAGCAAAAATAATATCATTTTTGAGCAATGACAAGTCTGTTTTGCGCAACGAAGGTCCATTCCCGATGATAAAACATTTTTGGCCTAGATGAATATTCTGAAATCGCCGCAAACGTTGTGAATAATTCTTCTCAAGCTCAACTTTTTCAATTTGTCTGTTTGAACTCAGGGTGAGTATAGAAATTTCACGATTCTGCAAACGCTCTTTTTGATAAGCTCCTAGATATTTTTTCGATTTGAGGATTCTCTGGGTTATCGATCCCTGAGTTTCTTGCAAAAATTCTAATTTTAATTTCTGTTCACATTTCTCAGACAACATGCTATAAGTTACAAAATTTTTAGGTAATGTTTGAAGTACGTCTGTTCCGTATTCTTGAACCAGTTGACGAACACCATCTTTGAGCCCAGCTATTTCTACTGATAAACGCTCTGCAGCTCTATAAGGTCGTGCAAGTTTTTCTAGAATGTAGTTACAACTAACTCGTTTTGTAGCAAGTTCGATGTAGTTTTTAGAGAATCGTAAATATTCTAGAATAGTGCGACACCTACTATCGTTACGTAATTTAGTGTGAATGCTGTATTGTTTGGAACGCACGGCATGGCGATTATCGGTGCCGTGAATCAAAAATGATTCAGTATTAGTATAGTTTTTATACCCTGCTAAAATAGCTCGTACACAAAAATCTACATCTTCAAATCCATAAGGGCTAAAAAGTGGATTTAGTAATCCGATTTGCTCCACTAATGAGCGACGAAATGTTTGACAACAGCCTGCTATGTTGCTAGCTTCGATTAAATTAACTGTTGGATTTTGTAGCTGCTCAACAATCTGATCGTCATCAGCAAGAGCTAAATAAAATTGCCGTCCAGCTTTCCCATTAACAATTTCCTGTATCTGAGCAAGAGTATCAGCGTTATGAATGTAGCCTGTTTCCCAATCTGGATGGGTTCCAATATGGAAAAGACGCTCCTTCAAAGAATTGTTCAAAGTAAATTCACGAAGATCGGAATTTGAGATAGGCCATACACTAGCTCCGAAATACCCATCAAATGGTGGAGTTTTTTCATTTATGAATCTTATAATATTTTTATATTTTAGCACTATTGAACCAATAACACCTGCATTAGGATTTTTAATTAAAAACTTAGTACATGATTCAATATAATCAATTGGTACAATTACGTCGTTATCCACAAACATTATTATATCTGCTTGTTTTGCCACAGAAGTTTGCAGCAAAAAATTTCTCCCCCCAGCAACCCCCAAATTAAGAGGAGATTCGTAGTAAAATATTCCTGTATGAGCATTGCATAGTTCTTTAAATTCTTGATTTCTGCTCCCGTTGAGTAACACGCTGATGTTGTCATCTTCACTAAGCTGTTGCAACAAACCCGCTAATGTGATTTTTGTCACATCAATTTCATGTTCCATCAGCAATACCTGAACATTGACTCTGTAATTTCGATCTTTTATTTTCATAGAAATTTTTGTGATTTAGTAAAATAACGAAGAACAACAAAGCGATCTTCTCTCTAAAGAGAGAATTAATAAATTTAGTTTTACCAAGGTATGCCTAGGGTGTGGGAGCCAGTTATATTGTTTAAGCTAGCAAGTTCCGGGCTTAGAGTAAACGAAGATATCAAACTATTAATTGATGATTCTGTTATTTGGTCTACTTGTGTTTCGCTCAAACAAAGTTTAGAGGCTTCCATAAAAGAATATATTCCTTCATTGAAATAGTTTTTTGACAATAAATAATCTCCTATTTGTGCATATAAAAATTTGCTGACAGATCCGGTTGCTATAGTTTTTATCAATTTATCAAATTTTGGCTCTGTTTCTGATAAATTCTGAAGAGTTTTTTCCCAATCTTCACGATCTAATTGAAAAGGATTGATAGTCTTTAAATTTCCTGAACAATATTTTATAGCTACTTTATCTTCTATAAATTTCAGCATCTTTAGAGATTCAGGAAAATCCTTTTTTAACTGAAGACTCTTAACACAAAATAGAGCAGCTTCTAAATAGTTACCTTGCAATTGTAATCCTTTTGCTAAGTTATAATAAACCCAAGGATTATTTGAGTTTAGATTTATTGCATATCTATATGCAATCATCGCTTCATTTAAATGTTTTTGCTTCATCAACATATCCGCCAATGAATGGCAAAATCTAGCAGAGGTTGGATCGCTTTCAACTGCTTGCTGAAGAGCTGCTATTGCTTCTTTTTGTTTAGCCTGTTTGTCCAAAATCGATGCTAAGTTATGATAAGACCATCCAGCTTGAGAATTTAACAAAATTGCCTTGCAATACATAGAAATCGCTTCGTCTAGTTTATCTTGTTTAGACAAGATATCTCCTAATTTATGGTAAGCCTTGCCAAAACTTTTGTCGGATTGAGTTGCTTGTTGAAAAAAATTAATGGCTTCATTGAAATTGTTATTTAATAATGACTTTTCTCCCAAAGCAAAGTAATTCTCTGCCAAACTTGAATTGAGTTCAGTAGATTGGTTTGGTGTTGCTGTGTTATCAACTTCAACTTTACCTTCTCTCCTAATCAACTCTAACAATTTATTGCGAGCGCCGTTAAATTTAATCCTAAGTTGAGATAATAAAAATTCAAGTAAATTAGACCGATCCTGATTTGTAAGTTTACAATCTTTATCTATATCATTTGTGAACTGACTCTTGACGGGTTTGTCAAGAATCTCTTCCTTATTTTGCCGACTCAGAATGTTTCCCAAATTTTCATAAACCCAACTGGGTACTTCTGGATTTAGCTCAATTGCTTGTTTATAGGCTGCCCTTGCTTTTTCCCACTGCCCCAACCCAGATAATGCCTTTCCCAAATTACAATAAGACCAAGCATAGTCTGAATTTAACTCAATCGCCTTGTGATAATAACTTACTGCTTCTTCATACTGCTGCTGAATCAAAAAAGCATCCCCAAGATGATGACAATAGAGAAAATTACCCGGTTCTAACTCAATGGCTTTGCGGTAGTCCCCAACAGCTTCCTCAAAACTATTTTGCTTCGTGTAAGCATTCCCTAAATTGTAATAAGCTTCCGCCATGTTTGGCTCTAGTTTAACGGCAGTTTGTAAATAGGGAATGGCTTCCTCTATTTTCCCTTGATGAAGAAGGGCTCTTCCTAAATTACAATTCACCCAAGCATGGTCTGATTCCAGTTCTATGGCTTGACGATAAATCCTTTCCGCTTCCTCATACTTCCCTTCGGTTAAAAGGCTGGCTCCCAACTGTATATAAAGTTCCTTGACACTATCTATTTTACTCATCAGCAGATAAATATATCATTTTAGATCACATTATTAGATAAACTTTATTTAATTGGTTGGACTACCATCTTCCTGATTCTCCAGTCAACTTTTCCCACTCTCCGGGCTGAAGCCTGGCAGATTCTGGGTATACCTAAAAGGTCGGCTCTCTCATTTGAAACCTTCAACATCATACCACCACTTGTACTTGATAATCATTCTACACTAATTTGGTTCAATTTCCCATTCATTAAACATGGTATCATACGAAACACTAGTTTGGGTATATATTCTTATATTAGTCTAAATATTAATCTAAACCCAAGAGTC
>JH610497.1 GCA_000252485.1 Prochloron didemni P4-Papua_New_Guinea
GCGGCTGACCTTTGCCCAAGAAGTATCGTGATGTCAAATTGTTCTCTAGTTATCCGGTGTTACAATGAAGAGAGACACATTGAGAAATTACTTAAAGGCGTTCTTAAACAGACAATTACAGACGTAGAAATCATTCTGGTTGATTCTGGTTCAACCGATGCCACCGTATCCATAGCTTCTCGTTTCCCCGTCAAAATTCTCTCCATCCCACAGTCGGAATTTTCCTTCGGTCGAGCCCTGAATCTTGGTTGTGGGGCAGCGGTCGGGGAGTTTATAGTCATGGCTAGCGCCCACGTCTATCCACTGTACCCAGATTGGCTGGAAAAGCTCCTCGCTCCTTTTACCGATGCTCAAGTAGCTTTGGTATATGGCAAACAGCAGGGCAACGAAATAACTAAATATTCCGAAAGCCAAATCTTTGCCAAGTGGTTTCCAGAACAGTCCCATTTAGAAGAGAAAGAACATCCTTTCTGTAACAATGCTAATTCAGCCATTCGTCGCTGTCTCTGGCAAAATCTTCCCTATGATGAAACTTTAACTGGTTTAGAAGACTTGGATTGGGCCGCTCGGGCGCAAAAACTGGGCTACAAGATTTTTTACGCCGCCGATGCTCCCATCGTCCACATTCACCATGAATCTCCAGAGCGGATTTACAATCGCTATCGAAGGGAGGCCATCGCCCTGAAGAAAATTTTCCCTCAAGAGCATTTTCATCTCTGGGATTTTATTCGCCTGTTTCTGGGAAATCTGGTGAGCGATTATTACCATGCCTGGCACGATGGCTTACTCTCGGCTAAAGCAGGAGAAATCTTCCTTTTCCGACTAATCCAGTTTTGGGGAACTTACCGAGGATTTTCTCGAGTGGGTACTGTCAGCAGCAAGCTCAAGCAAACTTTCTACTATCCCAAAGGTTTTGTCCGCTCCCAATCCTCTCTGAAACCGGAAGGGAGTCCGCCCATTGATTATGCAGCTCTGAAACAGGAGGCATCGGTTGAATAAGATTATTGATATTTCCGTGGCTTTACAACCTCAAATCCCCATTTGGCCTGGAAGTACTGGCTTTAAATTAAAGCAGACCATGAAAATGGAGCATGGGGATCTAGCTAACGTCTCCCAACTAGATATGGATGTCCACGTCGGTACTCACGTAGATGCTCCTTGGCATTTTCTCCGGTCCGGCAATACTATCGAACAGCTATCTTTAGAACTACTGGTGGGTAAAGCTGTAGTGGCAGAACTGCCCCAGGTAAGTTCCGTAACTGCTGAAGATTTAGCCGCTTTAGACTTGCCTGGAGATACTCAACGGTTGCTACTTCATACCCGCAACTCCCGATTGTGGCAATTCGGGGTGAGGGAGTTTCAGGAAGACTTCGTCGCCTTGACCGCTGATGCTGCCAGCTGGGTGGTAGAACGAGGCATTGGTTTGATTGGTGTGGATTATCTTTCCGTACAGCGTTTTCACGATACCACCTTGACTCATGAAATTCTCCTAGAGTCAGAAACCATTATTGTGGAAGGATTGAATCTTACGGGAGTGGAAGCTGGTATTTATCATCTTACTTGCTTGCCTTTGAAATTAGTGGGTGCTGATGGAGCCCCTGCTCGAGCTATATTAATGCCCATGGGAGAAGAAAACATATGAAAATTGTTGCCTTGGTGCCCATGCGCCACAGTAGCCAGCGAGTGCCAGGAAAAAACTACCGCGACTTTGCCGGGGTTCCCCTTTATCATCGGATTGTTACCAGTTTGCTGGCTTGTCCTCTAATTAATCAAGTAGTTATCGATACGGATAGTTCTTTCATTCACGAAGATGGGCCCAAGCATTTTCCCCAATTGAAATTGTTGCACCGTCCCGAACATCTCCAGGCCGGAACAGTACCCATGAATGATGTTTTGCTTCACGATGTTTCCCAGGTTGAAGCGGATTATTATCTCCAAACCCACAGTACTAATCCCTTGTTACTGGCGGAAACTATTACGCAAGCGCTACAAACCTTTCTCGATAATTACCCCATGTACGACTCTCTCTTTGGGGTGACGCGGTTACAAACTCGCTTGTGGAACAGTTTGGCTCTACCAGTAAATCACAATCCCGCAATTTTGCTGCGAACTCAAGATTTACCTTCAATTTACGAGGAAAATTCCTGCCTTTATATTTTTACCAAGGAGATTTTGCAGTCCCGGCACAATCGCATTGGCAACCGTCCCTATCTGTTTCAGATTGACCGCATCGAAGCAGTAGATATTGATGAAGAATTAGATTTTCGCATGGCTGAGTTTCTCTATCAGGAGCGGGAGCAAGTATCATGAAATGGAAAGTTTTGGTCACCTGTCCCCATTTACAAAAAACCATTCACCTTTATCAAGAAAGATTGACTGAGAAGGGGATTGAGTTAGAAGTTCCTCAGTTAGTGCAGCAACTGAGGGAAGAAGAACTATTAGAAATTATCCATCGCTTTGATGGAGTTATTGCCGGAGACGACCCGTTTACGGCCAAGGTGTTAGAACAGGGGAAGCGGCTGAAAATTGTGGCTAAGTGGGGTATTGGGGTAGATTCCATCGACCTAGAGGCAGCAAAAAGCTTGGGTATTTCGGTAGTAAATACCCCTGATGTGTTTGCCGATGAAGTGGCGGATGTAGCTTTAGGCTATATTATTTTGCTCGCCAGACAACTGCATCAATTAGACCGCTCAGTGCGAAGTGGCGGTTGGCTCCAGGTTCCCGGAATAACTTTGCGGGGCAAAACTCTTGGGGTGATTGGGGTGGGCAGTATTGGTAAAGCTCTGGTGCGGCGAGGTATGGCCGTGGGCATGTCGGTGGTAGGCTATGACGTGAGAGAGATTGACCCTGCTTTCCTGGAGGAAACGGGGCTGAAACAGTTGGCTTACTCAGAATTGTTAGGAGTTGCAGATTTTATTGCTCTCAATTGCAATCTGACCTCAGAAAATTACCACATGCTCAGTTACCAACAGTTTGAGTTGATGAAAACAGGAGTTTATCTTGTTAATACCGCTAGAGGGCCTTTGATTGATGAGAAGGCGTTGGGGTCGGCGCTGGAGTCTGGTAAGGTGGCAGGAGCGGCTTTGGATGTATTTGAGCTGGAACCTTTGCCAAAGGAAAGTGGATTGCGACAGTTTTCTCAATGTATTTTTGGTACTCATAACGGCTCTCATACCAAGGAAGCTGTGTTGCGAGTGAATGAGTTGGCCATCGCCAATTTATTAAAAGGTTTGGGATGTTCTTAAATTAAAAAAACGATGGATGTTTCACCCAGAGACACAGAGGCGCAGAGAGCCAAACTAAATCGGAGATAGGGGTGTGGTCACAAGTAGTTGATAAAGTTTTTTAGTAGGGTGCGGCACTGCCCACCACAACTTGCGGTGCCCTTCGACTACGCTCAGGGACCGCGGAGTCGAACTGCATCTATCGCCTCCGTCAAAAGCAGTATCAATAGGGTGTGGTCAAAACCCGTTGGTGAAACAGGATCCCCCCCAGCCCCCCTTCAAAAGGGGGGAGCCGGGGCCCCCCTTCAAAAGGGGGGGAGGGGATTTAGGGGGTACTCCAGATTTACCTAACACTGGCGTTACCGCAACATCAGCAACTACTTTTGACCGCACCCGATTTACACAAAATTCATTATTACTCATTTAATTGAATCCGCAAAATCTGCCTATCACTATCAGCATATGATTGAGAATCACTATGAAGAATCCAGACAATAAGACCAACAGTCAAAGTAGGGTGCGTTCGCAACGCACCGCAACCCATAAATACAAGTCAAAGTAGGGTGCGGGCGCTAAGAGCGGCGCTTCGCGTGCGCAACGCACCGCAACCCATAAATACAAGCGACCGCATTGAGCGAATATCCAATTAATTTTGCCTAGGTACTTATTATACTCTCTTCTCTTTCTTTTTTCTCTGCGTCCTTGTGGCATAGGCTTCCAGCCTGTGACTCTCTGCGGTTAATCACAACAAAAGCAAAACCTCATCCCAATCCCAAAAAATGGCCAATACGAGGTAAGGTTTCTTTACAAATTGTCACCAATGCTGCTGGAGCAGGCAACTTAGCAATTATATTATTCAGTATACTCCGAGCATTACCGTTTTGTTTAATAAGGGGTCATCCTGGAAATGAAGACAAACTCCTAGGTCGTGTAAATAACCGCTTAATTGTAATTTGTGTTTTCTTTCCGTAAAGCCATTGGCTTGGCAAATTTGTAAATATTCTTCTAAACTAATATAGTCGCGATGGTCTTGTTCTAATAGTTCTCGAACTTGTTTCCAAGTCTTGGGTAATTTATCTCCTACGTGGGGTAAATTGCTAATATGATGTTTATCCAGCTATAAAGCGATCGCAAAACCCAACATTAACTAATCTGCTGTTGGGTTTCGTTACCTCAACCCAACCTACTTTGTGGATATAGATTTAACTCACCAATCAGTATTTATACTCTAACCAAGATGCTACAATCAAACTTGATGTAGATTTGTTAATTAATTCTGGATGTTACAAACTCTCGTTCCTCCCTCCTTCCCAGCAGTTCAACGTCATCCCTTAAAAATAGTAGCTCTTGGAGATAGTCTGATCTATGGCTTTGGCGACCCTTTGGGTGGTGGTTGGGTAGAACGACTGCGAAGACAATGGATGATGGAAAGCGAAACCACTGGTCACGTTCTCTATAATTTGGGTATTCGGGGCAATCGAGTTGCTCAAGTGAGCGATCGCCTGGAAAATGAGTTTCGCCAGCGGGGAGAACTGCGCCACAACAGTCCAGACGCAATCTTACTCTCAGTGGGAGTTAACGACTCCGCTCGTTTAGGTCGTCCCCACGGACGCTTGTTTACAGCAAAAGATGTTTTTGCCCATCAAATAGAGGAGTTATTAGATCAAGCAAATCAGCTTTGTTCTGTTTTTTTTATTGGCATGGTTCCCGTAGATGAAACTAAAATGCCTTTTATGGATTGTTTCTATTATAACCATCAAGACCAGTATCTTTATAAAGAAATTACTCGCCTTGCTTGTGAAGCCAGAAATATTCCTTATTTAGACATTTTTGATTTGTGGACCAGAAGGGGAGATTTGTGGTTTCGTTCCCGTCTCTGTGCCGATGGTCTTCATCCTAATGTCTCTGGGTACGAATCTTTGTTTGAAGATGTTATCTCATGGATAGTAGTTGATAGTTGATAGTTGATAGTTGATAGTTGATAGTTACACAGCAACCACAGGTTGCTGTTTACTGTAGCAATCTCCTGGCTATTCTGAAAATGGTTGCTACAGATACAATAGTCTGTAGGGTGCGGCACTGCCCACCAAAACCTTTATATTAGAATTAAACCAGTAGCAATTGTAGGTTGGGTTAAGCGACAGCGAAACCCAACAAGCCACAAAGTTGGTGCTGGGTTTCGTTACCTCAACTATACCTACAAGTTATAAACTCTTATTAGTAGTATTATTTTTGAAATTAAACTAGCTTATTATCATCAATAGTTAACCATATAGTCATCTATTTTAATTAGGAAATGCTCTGTGGGATAGCCGAATGGGCTGGGAGCAAATCCAAATCAACAATCAATCATCTATAATTGTATAATATTAATATCAAATCTGAAAATGGTTGCTACAGATACAATAGTCTGTAGGGTGGGCATCGCCCACCAAAACCTTTATATGAAAATTAAACAAGCCAAAAAGTTGGTGTTGGGCGTTGGGCAACCAACAACCAACAACTAACCTCTCTTCATCTGCGTTCATCGTGGCACAGGCATCTTGCCTGTGAGTTCATCTGCGGTTACAAATTCAACTTCTTCCTGATCTCCTTAATACTGCGATACATTTCCGGTAAACGTTTGTAAATAGCAGAAGCCTTGAGATACAACTTATTGGAAACCGCAGGACTGCCAGACACCACAGCTCCCGCTTCAATATTATTGTGAATCCCAGTTTGGGCAGTGGCTGCCGCTCCCTTACCGATTATAGCCTGATTGGCTACCCCTACTTGGCCCCCTAATAAAACGCGATCGCCCACCTTCACTCCTCCCGCCAAACCCACTTGGGCTGCCAGGGCGCAATAGGAACCCACTTTACATCCATGACCTATATGTACCAAATTATCCAGCTTGGTATAACTGCCAATGCGAGTTTCCCCCACCGCAGGGCGATCGATATTGCTGTTGCAGCCCACTTCCACTCCCTCTTCCAACAGAGTACGACCAGACTGTTCCATCTTGCACCAGCCTTCAGCAGTAGGAACGAAGCCGAAACCTTCCCCGCCAATAACTGCGCCGCTGTGGATGGTGCAATTAGGCCCAATGCTGGTGCGTTCGTGGATAGTACAGTTGGCATGAAGAATAGTTCCCGCACCTATTTCTACTTCTGGGTAAAGCACTACGTTGGCGTAAATGACAGCGCGGTCACCGATGTTCGCACCCTTACCAATTACCACATTAGGCCCCATGTATACATCCTCCCCAATAGTGGCAGAGGCATCTATAACTGCCGTAGGATGAATGTTGGGAGCTGGGCGAAAAGGCTGATAGAAGAGAGCGATGGCCCGAGCGAACAGCAAGCGAGGCTCGGAACTAGCAATCCAAGCAATACCCCTAGCCTCAGCTTCTCCCTGCAATCTTTGATCTAGGGGCAAAATCAAAGCACTAGCAGCAGTTTCCCCCACCCAGCGAGCAAACTTTTCCCCCTCAATATAGCTCAGTTGACCAGTCACCGCCTCATCAATGGCAGCAACTTTACTGACCTCCGGGTTACAATCGGGATTGAGAGTCAGACTGTGACATTCTGGGGTTAAGGGTCCCAGTTGAGTTACAATTTCGCTGAACTTCATTGTTTAAGATTGAGGTAAATATAAAAATGGCAATTTCACTGAAAAAAGGAGAAAGAGTCTCCCTAGAAAAAGTAGCACCAGGACTGAAAGCTGGATTTATCGGTCTCGGTTGGGACGCGAAAGCAACGGACACGGGAAGCGATTTTGACTTAGATGCATCCGTGTTTCTTTTGGGAACCAATGAAAAATTGGTTTCCGAGAACCACTTTATTTTTTACAATAACTTAACCAGTCCAGATGCTGATAAATCCGTACAATTAATGGGAGATAATCGCACTGGGGAAGGGTCTGGTGACGATGAAGTAGTCATTGTGGACTTGCGCAAAATACCTGCTGATGTAGACAAAATCGCTATTTGTGTCACCATTTATGAAGCAGACAAACGGGGACAAAATTTTGGCCAAGTGCGCAATGCTTACGTCCGTTTAGTAGATGTAGAAACTAAAAATGAAGTGCTGCGCTACGATTTAGAAGAGGACTTTTCTATAGAAACTGCTTTGATTATGGCAGAACTATACCGCAAAAATGGTGACTGGCGAGTTAATGCCGTGGGTTCCGGTTATGAAGGGGGTTTGGAAGCTCTTTTAACTAGATATAGATAGGTTGTTGGTTGTTGGTTGTTTGTTGTTTGTTGTTGGTTATTTGTTGTTGGTTGTTGGTTGTTTGTTGAGTAGTCGTGCAAAATTATTTGTATATAATTTT
>JH610498.1 GCA_000252485.1 Prochloron didemni P4-Papua_New_Guinea
ATGTAGATTCAAATTGGGCTTCCCATTGAGGCTCTAATGCATTTTTGACCATGCCTTGAATGCTGCGGTCAATCATGCTAGGTATTCCCAGGGGTCTTTTTTTACCATTGGATTTGGGAATGTGTACTCGTCGTGTAGGTAGGGGTTTCCAGCATTTGTATTCGGTTAGAGCATCGACAACCCGGCCCCTGGCTTGTGGATTTAATTTTGCCACTTTATCTATGCCGGGGGTGTTTTTACCTTTATTCAGCTGTGCTGCCTGTCTTACGGATATGAGTCTATTGGAGTAACTCTTGAGCATCAATTTCTGTAGGTTTTTCACCTTCTTCCATTCGCCTTCCTGAGTCGCACGGAAAATCCTCCGTCTCAATTTATCTACCTGCCGATAAGCTTTGGGCCAGTTGACCTTATGCCAATCGGTAGTCTGCTTTGTTACGATATCGTTCCTTTTTGGGTTCGATTCCATCTTTTCCATTACAATTAAAGGATTGATTCTTAGGATTCCTGGCTCGGAATCAGCTACCGAAAGTTAGCACTCTTTCGAGTCGGGGAATTTCCTCCTATCCAGCCACTTATAACAGGTTGTCTTTCGTGTTGCTTTTCAGCGTGCTGGCCTTCGCTTTTTTCGGTTATCTTCTACCGGACTAAGAGTTATACCTGGCCTTGCGGTTCGGCTACCTGCTCCTATCGACCTAGGGAGTGGACTCAGTCCGGTTTACCCGGTTACACATGAAGAAGATACGAATCTAAGGCCACCGTCTCTACGCCAAGTTCTTGGGGTTCTACTGATTTGTCAGGTCAGTAATCGACTATCCGCCAGACACCGAATTAGTCCTTGAACTCTTACATCCATTACCGCTTTATCGGATGTATCAGTTGTTGTGACGCTTACAACGATTCCTTTCGTTGACCTTTAGATTCTACCCCTAACGATGCCTTCCTTTGCGGTATTCAGGTTGGCTTACGCATTACCCTCTAGCTATGATACAGCCTGGTTCGGGAGTCACGACAGTCTTTGTTCGGTTATCCGTACAAGTCATTCCTAGAATTTCTTGTTTAGGAACCCGTTTTTGGACCATTTTGTCCATCCCAAGATGCACCTTCGGGTGGGGTCGGGCTTTGAACCCTAAGCCTTTGCTGGAGTCGGCTCCAGACTTCCTCAAGCGCCTGGAGGTCGCCCA
>JH610499.1 GCA_000252485.1 Prochloron didemni P4-Papua_New_Guinea
TAGTCTGGTCATGACACTAGTCCCATTAAGAAAAGCAGTTGCTTTAACCGGCCTATGCACAAAGACTCTAAGAAAATATGCGGACGACGGGGTAATCCGAGCCATTCGGACACCCGAGGGGATGCGTCTTTATGATGAAAACGACTTGCTCACACTCGGCACAGAAGACAGAGAAAAAAGAGCCGAGACAGTCTGTTACTGCCGAGTTAGCAGTAGAAAACAGAAAGACGACCTCGCCCGTCAAGTCGCCTACCTCCACGGACTCTTCCCGCAGGCAGAAATTATCAAAGACATCGGCTCCGGCCTCAACTACAAAAGGAAAGGACTTAGAGCCATATTGGAACGGCTTATGCGCGGAGATAAGCTCACGCTTGTTGTTGCCCACAGAGACAGGCTCACCCGGTTCAGGTTTGAACTCATTGAGTATTTGGTCAACCTCAACGGTGGAGCAATCTTGGTTCTCGACAAGTCTACTAGCAGTCCAGAATCCGAACTCACAGCGGACCTTCTGTCCATCATTCATGTCTTCTCTTGTCGAGTCCACGGCCTCAGAAAATACCGTAACCAAATCAAAAAAGATTTTAGTTTATCTGACGGCGAGCCAAAAGGAGATGGTTAGGCAGTGGTTCGGAGTGGCTAGATACATTTTTAACAAGACTGTCGAATTACTAAAAGATGGAGAGATAAAAGCTAATTGGTTTGCTGTTAGGCCACTAATAATGGATGCTCTGCCCGACTGGTGCAAAGAAGTTCCATATCAAATCAAAAATAAGGCGGTGAGAGACGCTTGCATTGCCGTTAGCTCTGCGAAGAAGAAATATAAAAAGACCGGCGAAATCCAACGGGTAAAATTCAAGTCGAGAAAGAAGCCCATTCAGTCTTGCTTTATTCCAAAAAGTGCAATTAAAGCGAGAGGAATCTACTATACGAAGCTAAGAGAACTTGCTTACTCCCAAGAACTGCCTGAGAACCTTTGCGACTCTCGGTTGATAAGTAATAATGGGAAATATTATCTATGCGTCGCTTACAAGGTGGCCGCATCCCCTGCCGAGAACCAAGGCAGGGTAGTGGCTTTAGACCCAGGAGTACGCACATTTATCACTTTTTTCAGTGAGAATTCTGTTGGTAAAATTGGCCACGGTGACTTTTCCCGGATTCAGCGCTTATGCCATCATCTCGACAATTTACAGTCGAAGATAAGCAAAGCGATCACTGGGCAAAAACGCCGGAGGAGAAAAGCTGCTCGCCGGATGATAATCAAGATTCAGAACCTGATTAATGAACTTCATCACAAGACAGCAAGATTCCTGGTGGATAACTTCGACGTGATTTTACTTCCCACATTCGAGACATCCCAGATGTCAAAGAAAAGAGACAGGAAGATTCGGTCAAAAACAGTCCGCAACATGCTCACATTCGCCCACTATCGGTTCAAAGAATTCTTGAGATTCAAAGCCCAAGAGACGGGGAAAATGGTAGTAGATGTTTGTGAAGCTTATACCAGCAAAACTGTTAGTTGGACTGGAGAGCTAGTCAATATTGGCGGCAGCAAGAAAATCAAGTCAAAAGTTGATGGCCAGGTCATGGACCGAGACATCAACGGCGCTCGTGGAATATTCC
>JH610500.1 GCA_000252485.1 Prochloron didemni P4-Papua_New_Guinea
TCCCCTCCTGGTCGGGGTTAGGGGTGGGTTCCGTCTGGTCGGGGTTAGGGGTGGGTTGAGTCCCCTCCTGGTCGGGGTTAGGGGTGGGTTGAGTCCCCTCCTGGTCGGGGTTAGGGGTGGGTTCCGTCCCATAATAGGAAGTAACCGTTACCATCCCCAAGGGGTCGAACCGCACTTCGGAAATGTTGTGATTGATATCCCGCATTTTTAGCGGTTGCAGGGTTTGGTAATCTATGGCCTGCACGAGGGTTTCGTTATTCAGGGCATCGGTGACTTTCACCGCTAGCAGGTCATAACCATCGTATTCGTAGCGAGTCGCGTTGCCGAAAGGATCCGTTGTTGCTTCAGGCAAATAGAACTGGTCAGCAGGGTTGTAAGCTTGAGTCAAACCCCGCTTCCACCAGTATTTGTTAGCCAGGACATATTTTCCCTGATTTTCCAGCAATGCGTCCAAGTCGGCTTTGGTCAAAGCCCCCTCAAATGCCGTTTCTACTTGTTGTGGAGAAAATTCCGCTATTTCGCTGCGATAGGGCAATGCTTGGGGACTGACTTGACCGAGGGGGAAAGACCCTGGGGTTTGCGGGTTCCAATAGTAGTGGCGCTGCCAACTCAGTAGCGGAGTATCGGGACCATCGGCAACTCTCTGTAAATGGTCTTTGACATCTGCAAAAGCGAAGTATTGCTGACCAGCAGGTAATGAGAGATTCTTGATTTCATAACTGCGATTGTCTTGAGGAACCCCCAGCAGATAAAAGTTCTCGG
>JH610501.1 GCA_000252485.1 Prochloron didemni P4-Papua_New_Guinea
CTTCGAGAGGGACTCTTCTTTCCCCTCTTGGGAGGGGCTAGGGGTGGGTTCTTGCCATGCTCCAGTATGATACCAAGTCTTGCTCAATACGGGCGGGACATCGTAGGGTTGGGCATCCCTGGATAGGGTTTCCGCATCGCAGCGTTCTACCATGCCAAACCCAAAGAATTCCCGTTCTACCCCGTCGTAGTAACCATGGTGATAGCTGTAGGAACTAACTAATCTTGTCTGGGAAATAGCATCCCAGCTTTCTACTTTTTCGATGACCTGTACGGGAAAGGGCAGATTGGTTATCCAGGGGCAACCGTTTTGCTTGTCTTCTAGATAATATTTGGTAGAAGTGCCATAGGTAACGCGAGTTGTGGCTCCAAGATTGTTGTCGATCTGGTTCAACAGGTGGGGTTTTGTCCTCTGACAGAAGTCGTAACACCAATGGCGCGGCTGGGGATGGCTTTCGCTAAAGACCATGCAAGTCGTCCCGTTACCAAAAACATCGGCAAAGCTAATTTGGTCTAAGTTATCCCATTGACCTAACCCACCCCTAGCCCCTCCCGGGAACCCACCCCTAACCCCTCCCAGGAGGGGAATGCTTAGGGGTTCACTGAAGGAATTGCCGCTTTGATTGAACCAAACCAAGACTCGATCGCTCTTCACATACAAGATATCCGCCGTCCCCGAACCATCGATATCTGCCAAAAACAACCGGGAGATATCGAAGTCTTCACCAAACCTGGGTGCGTTGCCCAAGGTCACTTTTTTGCCAAACTTGCCGTAGCCTAAAGAAGGCCAGCATTCTACCAAACCACTCTTAATTCTGACTAAATGCTGCCTACCAGTGCCAAAAATATCAGCAAACCGCAAGGCTTCGGTGCGATCGCCTTTCTTCTCCAAAGGCAAATCGCATTCCGGATGCCGTACAATCGGCGGGCCAAAACCTGCTTTCCCTTTTCCCGGATAATACTTAACGCGATCGCCTTCCAATCTCAACAAGTCCAACAACCCATCGCCGGTAATGTCCGTCAATTGACTGTCCGGGTCTAGATACTCGTTGGGAAAAGCGGGAAAAGTCTGAAAACCCTGCCAACTGTGATCGCTGTTGACTTCGTAATATCCCGAAACATTGGGACTACTGACCACTAAATCTAATTGACCGTTTCCCGTCAGATCGATTAACTGTTGGTTGTTAGTTTTCCCATAAGGCAGTGGCAAAGATTGAGGTTCTTGGGCCCGGTTATATCTTACTGCTTTACTTCCGGAACCGTTGGCTGCAGGCTCCCAGTACAGAGTTGTGATGCCGTCGTTGTACAATACTCCCGGAATGCCTTCCCCGTATAAATCTAGGATTTGATACTCTGAGGAAATCAAACCTGGCAAAAAGCGATTGTCCTCTTCTAGGAACGGTTCAAACTCATGTCCTTTGGGCTGGAATTGAGTATATTGAAACTCCAGAGGAGGTAAATTCTTGGTTTGATACTGACCGTTTTCATAACGATAGCCGATCGCTTCTACAGCATTTAAAAAAGTAATATTAGGAGAATCTTGATAATGGAAGCCCGTGGCACGAACTAGAACTGGTTCGCTGCCCAATTCGGCAAAGCGGTGGAACATCAAAACGTTGCGACAGAGTCGATGGGTGCGAATTTCAAACCCTGCATGATAGGTAGAGAAGGGATCCGGTCGGTTCGTCCACTCCTTGACTGGGGTATAGGGCGTGACGTTATTCCCATTGATGTCGTATTCCCCGTAGTCAAAAATTACTTCAAAGTGCCAGAGAACGGTGCTGAGGTCGTTTCCTTCTTGCAGAGGTTGGTGGTTTCCATACTGAATCTTTTCTATATATTTATTTGCCGTTTGCGTCCGGTTCCCTTCGTAAATCGCCTTGGGAACTCTCTGGGTATTTTCTTGTTTGTAGCGATAAATAATGTAATTGCCTTGGGCATCAAAGCTTTCTTCTAGCAGCCACTCAAAGATGTGGTTGGCATTTTCTGGGTCGCAGATTCTCGCTTGAAGCGTTTGGCCAAAAATACTGGTAATATTGTCTTTACTGGTTACTCGCCAATAAGACTCTCCCGTAGAGTTGTGGGTCCATTGCTCGATTTTGGCAAACAATCCTTCCGTCCGGGGGCGGTAGGCGATGATCTGGTAACTGTCTTCGGTGCGGCAACCTACCGGCACTAAATCGTCGGCGTTGGAGAGGATAAAGGTATCGGTGCCGTCGTATTTGGGCAGTCCTTTGGAGGTCTTGCGGGAGATGTTGGGAATGGACAGAGCGAAACCCAAGCCAAAAATTCCGTTTCCGGCTCCAGAACTGTAACTGACGCTTAGTTGCGGTTCAAAGG
>JH610502.1 GCA_000252485.1 Prochloron didemni P4-Papua_New_Guinea
GGCAATGGTAAAACTCCTTACCTCAATGGTAATGGCAATGGCAATGGCAAAGCTCAAATTTATACCCAAAACGGCAAGGGTCACAATCAACCTACTTTAGCCGTTGCTGCCACGCCTGTTACACCCACTCAAAATATCGAGTCCATTTTAATCAATTTAGTGGTTGAACAAACCGGTTATCCGGAACAGAGTATTGATCTAGATTTGAAACTGTTGGATGATTTAAATCTCGACTCAATTAAAGCCGGTGAATTGGTAGCAGTTGCCGCTAAAAAATGCGGCGTAGCTGGCGAAATTGACCCCTCCTCTCTTGCCAATGCCACCTTAAAAGAAGTGGCAGAAGTATTGGGTCAAGCTGCACCTCAAGTTGAAGAAACATCTTCATCTGTTCCATCCCCAAGCCCAAAATCTGAAACGGTTGAGATCGCTCAACTTCTCTTCCAACAAATTGAAGAACGCACTGGATTTCCGGCATCAACTTTATCAATGGAGTTACGCTTACTGGATGATTTAAACCTAGATTCAATTAAAGCGGGTGAATTGGTTGCCAGTGTTGCCAAACAAGTGGGTGTCAGTGGTGAATTAGATCCCTCAACTTTAGCCAATGCGACGTTACAAGAAGTGGTTGAAGTCATGGGGTCAGCCATACCGGTTGAGGTCAAACCCCAAAAAGTTGTGCAGCCGGAAATTATTCCAGAGACTTCTCCTTCTTGGGTGCGAAACTTTGCCTTAGAATATGTCCCCCAGGAAAAACAAGAATGTTCTCTAGAAAATTGGTCAGAGGCGAAGGTTCTAATTGTGGCTGATACTATGAACCATCCTCTTGCGACTGTTCTCTCGAAAAAATTGCTGGGATTGAACGCTCAAGTACAAAAAATTACCTACCAAAACTTGATGGTAGATGACGATTCATCTAAAATTAACTACTCTCATTATATTGCGATTCTGCCTCAATGCGGTGACACTGAACCGACGAGTGATTTTTCCCTGGTGGAAATGACAACACGACTCAAGAGTATTGCCACACCCGAGAAAAATAAGTGCATTACCTATGTACAGTTTGGGGGCGGTCAATTTGGTCATCAAGCGGTTTGTCCTGAATACTGTTGTGCCGCTGGATTTGCCCGGAGTGTCCATCTCGAACGTCCAGATTTGCGGGTGCGTGTGGTGGATGTCGCCAAGACCCTCAACGCCCGACAAATTGCAGATTGTGTGATTCAAGAAATTGCCGATGATGCTGCCATTGTGACTGCGGGTTACAATCAGGATTTAGTTCGGTTTGTTCCCCAATCTCGTTTACAACAACCAGTTGACTATACACCGCGTTCCATTAGTTGGTCAGAAAATGATGTCATTTTAGTCACAGGAGGTGCAAAGGGAATTACTGCTGAGTGTGCCCTGGCGGTGGCTGAATTAACTGGGGTAAAAATGGCACTGGTGGGACGTTCTCCCCAACCGACGAATGGTGAAGGGGAAATTGCCCAAACTTTAGCCCGATTCCAAGATAAAGGTTTAACCTCTCTTTACTATTCCTGCGATATTGCCAATGCTGAAGCGGTTGCCCAACTGGTAGAAACTGTTACGACTGAACTGGGAAACATCACAGGCGTAATTCATGGGGCTGGGTTGAATAAACCTCGTCGGGTGGAACAAGTCAGCTTAGAAGCGGCTCAAACTGAAGTCTCCCCGAAACTATTAGGGGCGTATCATCTCTTACAAGCTTTAGAACAGGCACCGCCGAAATTGTTCCTGGCATTTAGTTCGATTATCGGTGTCACTGGAATGCCGGGAAATGCTTGGTATGCCTTTGCCAACGAAAGCCTGTCTATTTTGTTACGTCAATTCCACCATCAACACCCAGACACTCAAGTTCTATCTTTAGCGTACAGCGTGTGGGATGAAGTGGGAATGGGCGCTCGCATGGGTAGCGTCAAGAACCTGGAACGGATGGGGATTCATGCCATTTCTAAACAGGAAGGGGTGAGTCGCTTCTTGAAGCTGTTTGAATGTAATCCCGGTGTTGACCAAGTGGTAATTGCAGCTCGTTTGGGTGGACTGGATACCTGGTCTCCGGCTGCTGTTCAACCCCCCTCTCAACTGCGGTTTATTGAGGAAGTCGTTACACTAGAACCTCAAGTTGAACTCAAGGCACGGACTCATCTGACCCTAGAACGCGATCGCTATGTTGAAGACCATATTTGGCGGGGGTCGTATCTGTTTCCCACGGTATTTGGTCTGGAAGCTATGGCACAAGCGGTTGCTTATGTGACGGGAGAAGCCCAACCTTCAGTTATCCGCATTCAAGACATTTCTCTCCGTCGTCCAGTGGTTGTTAATCCCACAACTGGTGTTGAGATTGAAATCCATGCAGAACTGATGGAAACGGATGCCAAGGGCGAACGTTGCGTCAAACTCGGTATTCGCACCGAACAAACCGGGTTCAATACAGATCATTTCTCAGCCACCTTTGTTTTAGGAGACAAACCCGTTGGGGAAACTTTACCCCCGGAAACCTTCCAACACCAAGGTTTAACCCTTGAACCGAAACAGGAGCTTTACGGAGATTTACTCTTCCAGGGATCCCGCTTCCAACGGATGGGTGAGATTTTCTCCCTCAATTCCCAACAAGCTGTGTTCTGTTCGCAAGTGCGTTCTCTGGATGAGTTGGTTGCGGATAGTTTTAATCCTCCTCAAGGTCAAACCATTTTACTGGGTGACCCCTATTTCCGGGATGTGTTGTTACAGTCGGTGCAGTTGACGATACCTCGTCATATCTGTTTACCGGTTGAAATTGGCAACATTGAGTTCTTCCAAAATCCGAATTCTGATCAAACCAGCCGACGGGTTCAGGTAATTTTACAACAGCGACAAGACCGTGAATATATTAGTCAGGTGGTAGCCACCAATGAAGCTGGAGTAATTCTAGAATGGTTAAGTGGTTATCGTCTCCGAATTCTAGAGGAACATCCCGAAAATCCCACCGCTGAACAACTGGCTCATCCTCAAGCTGCTGACCAAGAGACATTCAACCGCATTGTACAGCAAACAGCAGTGGAGTTGGATGTCACCTTACCGGCAACGTCCCTCGGATATGCCCCCAACCTCCAAGGGCAGTCGAAACAACAGCGTCGTCAGCAGGAAAAACCGATAATTGCCGATGCCATTGGGTCTCAGTTGGGATTATCTAAAGCCGACAAAATCGACTTTAAGATCAAAACCCTGGCTTCTGGCAAACCTCGATTGACGGGTAAGATCACCAAAGGATTGGATTTATCCCTGTCTCATTGCGATCGCTACTGTTTAGCCGTTGTGTCTGAAACGGCCCTGGGTTGCGATATTGAAGCAATTAACCATCGCACGGTTGAAGATTGGGTGGCTTTATTGACTCCTTCTCGCCGTCCCATCATTGAAACGTTAGTTCAACAGGGGGATACCTATGACCAAGCCGCCACTCGCATTTGGTCAGCCTTAGAAACGGTTCGCAAAGCCTTTAACGGCACAAATCCTGAATTCTCAATTGTTGCTAAACAGGGAGAAGGGGTGTTGTTAAAAACAGAAACACCAGACGGAAGCTATTTTGTGCTGACAGTTCCGGTGAAGTTAACTCGACCTCCCCAACGGATGGTTGCTGTGTTAGTAAACCCTCAGCCCTCTTTACCGTCAAGTTCAATTATTCATCCTCAGCAGGATCAGTCTCATCCCGATCATTCTCGCAGTCATCGAACCCGTTATACCCAAGATGGCCCCCAAGGACAATTGGTCTATGAACAGCGCTATCAAGTCAGTTTTAAGGATAGTGGCACTATTAGTCGCCGTGTTTACTTTGCTCAATACTTCCGCTGGGTCGGCAAAATTCGAGAGTTACCGCTGGAAAGTATTGCCTCCCAGATGTTAGGAGATTTCCTGACAGGAGATTGGGGAATGGTAACCAACGCGGTCAGTTTGCGAGTCTTGGGAGAAGCCACTTCCTACGACATAGTACAAGCAAGGGCTTGGGTTGGGAATGTAGTGGGGTCTTCTTTTGATACCTACATTGAATTTTGCAAGGTGTTACCGGATGACTCCCTTGAACGCATTGCCATTGCAGAAGTGAAAGCAACCTGGGTGCAGTTAGTCAGTTATGGGGTTCCTGCACCAATGCCATTCCCTGAGTATCTGCAAACTTATCTGGATCGATTTGCTGCTCAAACCCCTGCAAGCCTTGATTTGAAAAATCCTGAGACTTTACCGTTACCGCCTTTACCAGCCAGTCTATCTCAATTGGATACTGGCGCAACGGTTTACCAAACTGGAATGGAACAGAGTCGTTATGGCAAGTTGTTGTTTTCTCAACAGTTCCAAACAACCCTAGAGGAATCTAATTTAGTCGGGAATGTCTACTACGGCAATTACTTTATCTGGCAAGGACGAACATTGGATTTATTCCTCTATTCTGTTGCACCCGAGTATTTGCGAGTCTCTAACCCTTGTGGTGAAATGGTTTGCCTCTATACTCGCATGGATTATCTGCGAGAAGCTATGCCGTTTGACCAAATTCGGACAGTCCTGTATGTGCAGTCTGTGTCTGAATGTGGGGCTGTGTTTAACTTTGAGTTCTTCCGAGAACAACCTGATGGTACTTCTGAAAAGCTTCATGTGGGACAACAGGAAGTGGCTTGGGTGACTCGTCAAGAAGATGGCACCGCCGTTGCGACACCCTGGCCGTCAAAGGTGATGGAGGTCTTAACCAGAATAGGTTTATTAAACTCTGTATCGGTTTTTGCCAATTCATCCCGGCATTAATCTCAAATTGTCAACTTAAACGAATTCCACCTCGGCGTTTGAGTTGACAATTCTCTCCAATAAAGAATCATTTTCTTATACTGCAAAAACAGTTTCTCAACAAGGATTACCACTCATGAGTAGCGGAAATAAACATATGCGAGAGCAACTGCGTTGGATTCATATTCTTGCCTCTGTGGGTTTAGGAGTCTTCATCTATTCTCCCTGGCGCAGTCATCCCGCAATGTTAATAGCAATGAGCTTTGGTATCTTCCCGATTTTGGCTTTGACCGGTATTTGGATGTGGAAAGCACCTCAAATTACCCGGTGGTTTACAAAGATGCGTTCAGCGTCGAGAGATGATGTCAAAATGTAAATTTTTACCTGTTCAAACTGAGATTACAGGACATTTACCCCCCTCTCCTAGCTGATTTCTTTAGAGTCAATTCCCTCTCTTTGTTTAACTGATCTCACCTTCAACAATTTTAGAGGAGTTACAAATGCAGAATAATAGTTGTTTCGAGTATGATGTCGTAATCATGGGTGCTGGATTTGCTGGCTTATGTCAAGCTCGTCACCTCATGCTCAATATTCCAAATATTCGCATTGCTTTAGTAGACCCGCGCCCGGAAGAACGCTCGAAAAAAGATTTAAAAATTGGCGAATCAACCATTGAAATTGCTGCACTTTTTCTCTCTAAAGAATTGGGATTAAATGATTATTTAATTGAGGAGCATGCCCCCAAAAAAGGATTGAATTTTCATTGGCCAAAACATCCGCAAAAAACTGAAAGCATTGATGACTACTATCATGTTTGGTCAAACCGACAAGTTGCGATTCCCTCTTTCCAAATTAACCGCGCGAAGTTTGAGCGAGACTTACTAAAAATGAATAAAAAGATGGGAGTCAATTTCTACAATGGTGCAGTTGTGGATGTTGATTTAACACCCAAAGATGAAATCAAGACAGTTGACGTTCAGCTTGAGGGCAAAAATATTAAACTCACAGCAAAACATGTGATTGATGCAGCCGGTCGTAAATTTATCATTGGTAAAAAAACAGATAATGTTTTATTTGGTCCTGAAAACATGATGGGGTTAAATAATGGTTCAGCCTGGATGCGAATTAAAAATGTTGATCGTACCATCTTTGATGAAGGTTATGCACCCACTGCCGCTTCTACGAGCAAGTATTATTGCACGAATCACTACTTCGGAAAAGGCCATTGGTTGTGGATGATTCCGACAGATACAAAATCTGGTGAACTCTCCATTGGCGTGATTCATCACCACGATGTGATTTCGGCACAACAAGTGAATACAGAAGAAAAGTTTCGTCAATTTATTAAAGAATATCACACTATTTTAGGCCGTTTAATTGATAGTGGCGAACCGATTGATTTTAACTACTGGCGACGAATTTCTCACACGAGTAAAACCCTATTTTCTGATAACAATTGGTATGTGATTGGTGATGCAGCTTATTTATTTGATGCTTTTTATTCGTATGGCACAACGACAATTAGTTTAGCCATTGAATCTGTGACAGAAATTATTCGGGCTAAACTGGCAGGTAAGGGAGACGCTGAACAAAAACGAACTGCTTATAATGAGTTTAATTTAGGACTTGCTCGCAGTGTGAATTCTCTCTACCGATATCATTCTCAACAACTGGGTCATGCCAGTGTAATGAGTTGGCGGATTTATTTCGAGTATATGTGGTGGTTTGGTGTAGAAGTGCCAATGTACATTGGCAAATGGCACTTAGATTTAAGCTTCATTCCCATCTTTTTAAAGACCCTCAATAGTAATGTCGATGGGCTATTTGAAGACATCTATCAACAGTTTAATCAACTGGTTGAAACAGACAAAAATATTGGCTTAATGGATTGCTATCGGGCGGATCAATTATTGGGTGATTATCATACCTTAAAGCACTTTGATGATTTCCTCGAAAATACTAAGTTTGAGCCATTGCGTTGTAACATTTTTGCTGGTTTGAAATCGACCTGTTTTTATGCCGCCATTTGGTATGCCATGTTCCAATGGAAAGGGTTTGGTTTAGCAGGTTGTCTCAACCCTCGTCACCTCTATCATTTCTTCCGCCTTCTGGCTTTATCTGGTCAAGGTGTGATCGCAGAATTGATTTATAAATTCCGCACTCGTCAGTTGTCAGATAACACAGAAGTTGAGGAAATGCGCGAACAGTTTAAGACCTATCAATACCAGCCCAAACTTCAGCCTTGGACAGCGACTTCTGCGCGCTCAAATCAGATGTATACAACAAAAAGCTGATGAGCATTCTTGTTCTCAATTCTGAGTCTGGTTACCGATTTAAATCCATTCAATAAACATTGATTAAATTGTTGCCAGACTTCAAAAAATAGACCCGATATTTTCGCTAAAAATCATTAGGAGTTCTTCATGAATACCACTGCGTTACAACAGCAAGAATATGATGTTGTCATCATGGGTGCTGGATTTGCTGGTTTATGTCAAGCCCGACACCTGATGCTCAATATCCCGAATATCACAGTAGCGTTGATCGATCCGCGTCCAGAAAAACGGTCAAATAAAGACCTCAAAATTGGCGAATCAACAGTAGAAATTACGTCGCTATTAATCTGTAAAGAACTCGGTTTAAATGATTACATGATTGAGAATCATCCTCCGAAAGCCGGACTCAACTTTCATTGGCCAAAACAACCGGCAACTACCAAGATTATTGATGATTATTATCATATTTGGATTAATCGTCAGCCCCCCATTCCCACATTCCAAATAAATCGGCAAAAATTTGAGCGGGATTTGCTCAAAATGAACAAAAATATGGGAGTAGCCTTTTACAATGGTCGAGTGGTTGATGTTGATTTAACCCCTGGTGATGCTTTGCATTTAGTTAAGGTCAAACTGAAAGAGCAATATATTGAATTGAAAGCAAAACACGTTGTAGATGCAGCCGGTCGCAAGTTTATTATTGGTCGCCAAACAGATAATATTCTGTTGGGTTCAGAGAACTTAATGGGGGTAAATACAGGTTCAGCTTGGCTACGGGTTAAAAATGTAGATAGCACAATTTTTCATAATGGTTATGACCCCTATGGAACCTCTGTCAGTCATTATTATGCGACGAATCATTTCTTCGGAAAAGGGCACTGGTTATGGATGATTCCGATTGATTTAGACCATCAAGAAGTTTCCATTGGAATTATTCATCATCATGATGTCATTGCTGCCAATCAAATGAACACAAAAGAAAAGTTTGAAGCATTTCTGAAGGCAAATCATCGGATGCTTTATGACTTTATTCAAAGTGGAGAAAATATTGATTTCCACTATTTACCAAAGGTAGCTCATACCAGTAAAATGTTGTTTTCTTCAAACAACTGGTATGTCATGGGTGACTCGGCTTGCATTTTTGATGCTTTTTATTCTCTCGGCACAACCATGATTGCGATCGCGATTGAAAGCACAACTGAAATTATCCGGGCGAAGCTGGCAGGAGAAGCGGATGCTGAGAAAAAACGAGCCGCCTATAACGAATTTAATCTGACTTACATGAGTTCTGTCAATACTTTTGTCAGTTACCATAGCAAACAGTTAGGTCATGCTAGTATTATGAGTTGGCGGATTTATTTCGAGTATATGTGGTGGTTTGGAATTTTAGTGCCAATGTATATCGGGAAATGGCATTTAGATCTTGATTTTCTTCGAGACTTTAATGGCCCGTTTCAGGGATTTTTACAGGGACTGATTCCAGACGTTTACAAACAATTTGACACATTAGTTGAACGGGGTGCTAACATTGGATTAATGGATGCTGTGCGTGCCGATCAACTGATTGGAAATTATTACACCTTCAAACACTTCGATGATTTCCTAGAAAATGCCAAGTTAGAACCCCAACGTTGCAATATTTTAGGCAGTATGAAACACACGCTGTTTTACATTGCGATTTGGTATGCTCTCTTTCAATGGAAAGGATTTGGTATAGGAGGTTTCCTTAAACCACGAAATCTCTATTACTTTTTCCAACTGTTGGCATTATCCGGTAAAACCGCTCTGGGAGAAATGATTTACACATTCAAAACTTGGGGCTTACCAGAGAATAGTCAAGTTGAACAAATGCGCCAAGAATTCAAGAGCTATCAATATCAAGCTGAACTTCAATCTTGGATGGAGAGTGCATCGGCTTTCAAGAGTCAATAAATGATTCTTCCTGTCTTTTGAGTTGGGTTGATTTCGTAACATTTTATCACCCAACTTGAAAGAGTTACACTGATATTTATCTCCACTTTTCTATTTATTTCCGAACATGTTTTCAGAGATAATCAGCTTATGCAAATCAATGAAATCCTTACTTGTTTAACTTAGATTTCGGATAGAAAATTTTGAGATTAACCATCCTAAATGGAGCAAATATTTCTGTATTAAACCGAACAGGAAAAAACGACTCAAACCTAATCTTTCACTGAACACTTGATTCTCAATCTAGGAGTTACTCATGAATACAACCACCACTGAATTACAACAGTTTGAATATGATGTTGTCATCATGGGCGCAGGGTTTGCTGGTCTGTGTCAAGCTCGCCATCTACTACTGAATATTCCCAATATCAAGGTCGCATTAATTGACCCGCGTCCAATTGAACGCAGCGATAAAGACTTAAAAGTGGGTGAATCTTTAATTGAAGTGGCTGCATTATTCCTCGGAAAAGAACTGGGACTGCAAGACTATTTAATTGAAAATCATGCACCCAAATCTGGCTTAAACTTTCACTGGCCGAAAACCCCCAGCCAAACAGATACCATTGATGACTATTATCATGTTTGGTCTAACCGACAAACTCCGATTGCCTCATTTCATCTCAATCGTGCTAAGTTTGAGCGCGATGTCCTGCGAATGAACTTGAAGTTAGGAGCAATTTTCCATCAAGGCCGGGTGGTTGATGTGGAACTGACCCCTAAAGATGCAATCAAAACTGTTACGGTCAAATGTGAGAATCAACAGATTCAACTGAAAACCAAACACGTGATCGATGCAGCGGGTCGTAAATTCATCGTTGGACGTAAGACAGACAACGTTGTGTTTGAACCGGAAGAGATGTTTGGACTTAATAATGGCTCTGCTTGGATTCATGTGAAGAATACAGACCGCACCATTTTCCACTCAGGATACCACCCCAATGGTTCTTCATCGAGTCATTACTATGCCACCAATCACTATTTCGGTCATGGTCACTGGCTGTGGATGATTCCCACTGATACGGAAACGGGAGAATTATCTATTGGTATTATTCATCACCACGACGTATTACCCAGTAAAACTATTAATACTCAAGAAAAGTTCAGAGCATTCCTCAAGGCAAATCACACTATCCTGGCGCGTTTAATTGAGAGTGGGGAATCAGTGGATTTCCATTACTGGCCACGAATTGCCCACAAGAGTAAGACTTTATTTTCTGAAGATAACTGGTACGTGATTGGAGATGCAGCGCATATTTTCGATGCCTTTTATTCCTATGGAACCACAATGATGGCATTTGAGATTGAAAGTGTCACGGAAATTATTCGCGCTCAGCTGGCAGGTGAAGCAGACGTGGAACAGAAACGATCTGCTTACAATGATTTTAATCAGGCTTATGCTCGCACTGTGAATTGTCTGTACCGAGATCACGCGAAACAACTGGGTCATGCCAGTGTGATGAGCTGGCGGATTTATTTCGAGTATATGTGGTGGTTTGGTGTTCATATCCCTACCTATATAGGCAAATGGCACTTAGACTTGAAGTTCATTCCTCGCTATGTCAAAATTGCCAACAATAACGTTGATGGTATCTTTGCCGATGTCTGTCAGCAGTTTAATCAACTAGTCAAACAAGGAGCCAATATTGGGTTAATGGATGCTTATCGAGCCGATCAACTGCTCGGGAATTATAGCACCCTGCAACATTTCGATGATTTCCTCGAAAACACTAAGTTTGAACCTCGACGGTGTAATGTGTTTTCGAGCATGAAGTCTACTTACTTCTATATTGCCCTGTGGTATATCCTGTTCCAGTGGAAGGGATTTGGTTTGAAAGGCTTGCTTGCCCCTGGACATCTCTACTATGTGCTGAGAATGTTGAGTTTATCCGCTAAAGCGACCATCGCTGAATTGATTTACCGTTTCAAAACTCGCAGTTTGTCTAGTAATACTGAAGTGGAAGCAATGCGTCAAGAATTTCAAAGTTACAAGTATCAACCCGAAGTTTAGTCTGAGGGCTAAAGCAACCGCTTAAACTGTATTCTGGGCAAAGATTAACCTCTGCTTAACTTTGCCTCTCTACCCAAATCGCTGTGCAAATCATCGTTTTTATTGTCATTAAGCTCAAATAAAATGGAAGCTCTTACTCTATTTCAATCTCAACAAATACCTGAAGTTCAACAGATCAAAAAAGGACTTAGTCGTCTGGGACTCAATTTCTCTGATCCAGAAATCTATGAACTCAACCTTGGAAATACGATTTCCCTAGAAAGTCGAGCATTAAGTGAAATTGGTTCAATTTTTATCATGGCATCTGCTGTTTGCCCCCTCAATTGTGGCAAGCCAAAAAAACAGGTGACCTTTGGTGATTTACCGAAAGCAGTGCAAGAATCTGCCTGTTGTTCCGGGATTCCGATCTATTGCTGGCAATCGGAGGAAGCCGGGAAACGTCGCCTTTATCTGACAGTTGTCAATGGTCACCCAGCTATTCGCACTTGTTGTCAACCTTAATATTAACTGGAGTGAAGAGATGAAACTGGTCTTGGGCGGATTCATTGGATGTTTGCTGTTGGTCATGGTTTTGGGAATGGGTTATGAGGCGATGGGTTCAGCCCAAGACCAAAAACGCTATCCTCCTTTTGGGAAACGGATCGACGTTGGCGGTTATCAACTTCATCTTAACGTCAGGGGTGAAGGCAATCCAACCGTTGTGATGGAATATGGATTGGGGGGTTTATCTCCCGTTTGGAGTTTAGTCGAATCAGAAGTCGCAAAATTCACCCAAGTTTGTACATATGATCGAGCCGGATATGGTTGGAGTGATTCGAGTCCCTATCCTCGTACCAGCGAGTACATGGTCAAAGAGTTACACATCTTACTGACCAATGCTGGAGTTGAAGGGCCGTATATTCTTGTCGGTCATTCCTTGGGCGGACTAAATATGCGTCAATTTGCTAGTCAGTATCCAGACAAAGTCTTGGGTTTAGTGTTGGTAGATGCCGTCCCAGCTAATGTTTACACTGAACTCTCACCCGCATTTGAGCAGAGCATGGCAGATACGCAACGAATGTTTCAGATGCTGTCTGTGATTTCACGCTTCGGGTTATTGCGCCTGTTCATACAACTGCTCGGCGCTCAAGTGGCTCCTGATTTTGTCCAGAAGTTACCGGCTGATGTTCAACCCCTAATCTTAGCCAATTTCTCATCGAAAACTTTTGAAACGGCGATTGCCGAAAATCAGCTCATGCGGCAGAGTGCTGAGATGGTTCACCAAGCATCGTTATCACAGCATTTACCTTTGGTGGTTTTATCTCACGGTGTGAATATGTTCTCAAATTTACCGTTAGCACAAGCTGAAAAAGCCTGGCAAATCTGGCAGGAGCTACAAGGGGAAACCGCACAGCTTTCTGCAAACAGTACACTAAAAATTGCTCAAAAGAGTGGTCACAATATCCACATTGATCAACCCCAACTGGTCATTGATTCCATTAGCAAAATTATTGATAAAGCCAGACAAAAAACTTAAAGATTAAACCGCCAGGACTCATTTATCTTAGTAACAGAAACTTACCTTTTTATTCTCAAGATGACTACAACATTTCTCTCCACGGCTACGACTTCAGCCAAATACATTTCTACTCTCACCGGGTTAACCGCAATCTTCGGGTTAAATCCTGCACCATCGGCTCATGCGGCATCTCTCTCCTGTTCACCAGGAGAAAACTGGGTCGAGACTTGTGAAAGTGGCTCCTATGACTTTTTAAGTTCCGTGACAATCAACGTCAATTTTGGTATCAATGCCAATAATCAACCTGATTTTACAGCCTTACTTTCCGGTACAACTCATCTATTCACTGGAAATCCAGTGGATGCTGTCATAGATGATCCACTATTGGGAGATATTGGCACTCTAGATGGGAATTTGGATGTGATTCCCATTGAGGTAGTCAACAGCACATCCAGTGGTTCAACCCCCTTTGTTCCCCTGATTACTGCTACTGCTGGTGATAATGTTCCTGACTTGGCTCCGACTCCGTTTGAAACTGAACTCCCTTTTGAGTCGTTATATTCGGCGGGTGCAATTGTTGAAACACCGGGAAATCCAGCCCAAGCCGATAGCTTTTTCAATCTTTTTCTGGAAATTCAAGGAACACCAGAAGGAACGATTCGTGCTCGTGATCCATTGATGCTAACTGGCTTATCTCCATTAACAGGCTTTCCTTTGGGAACGGAGCAAAATTCAATCAATTATGTCAGTGGCAATATTACCCCTCTATTTGATTCTGGTTCTGATGGTTTGTTTTGGACCGGAGATGAGATAGAAGTGGCTCGTTTAGTCCCCGATAGTCGTGGTCAAGCTGTGGTGTTAACGCTGTCCCCAGCCTCTGTTTCTGAACCCTCAATGGCACTTTCTTTTTTAGTAATTGGACTGACAATGCTTTTGAAGTGTCAGAACAAGTCAAGCTCATCCAACAAAAATTGTGCAATCAGGTGATTAACTTGGAGGATATTTAATGAAATCACGGCTTTTTTTTACTCCCATTGGCTTGGGAACTTCTGCATTCATTGTCACGGCTGCTTTAGCAACCGGAGCACTGGCGACCTATGGGATTTTACAGCAGCTACAACCGACTACCTCCTTTGCTGCTACAACAGTTTCAGATGAGCGTCCCGTCACAATCAATACTGTTGCTGCCATCGGTTATCTGGAACCCAAGGGGGAAGTGATTCAAGTCTCAGCACCTGCCTTTGCAGAAGGGGCACGAGTTGATCAACTTTTGGTTAAACGGGGCGATCGCATTGAAGCGGGACAAGTGATTGCGGTTTTAGACAGTCGCAGTCGCCTCCAAGCCGCCTTAGAACAGGCAAAAACTCAAGTCCAAGTGGCTCAAGCTCGTTTAAATCAGGTGAAAGCTGGGGCGAAACAGGGAGCGATAGAAGCCCAATCTGCCACGATTGAACGGCTCAAAGCAGAGTTAGAAGGGCAAATTATCGCCCAGGAAGCCAGTATTGCCCGTTTGCAGGCTCAAATGACGGGAGAACAACAAGCCCAAGAAGCCACCATTGAACGCTTGCAAGCCCAACTGACCGGGGAACGACAAGCCCAAGAAGCCACCATTGAACGATTTAAAGCTCAGTTAAACAATGCAGAAACTGACTGTAGACGGTTTGAGATGTTAGATGCAGAAGGCGCTGTTTCAGCGTCTCAGCGGGATGAGCAATGTTTAGCAGAAGAAACGGTACGTAAACAGTTACATGAAGCTGAAGCCAATTTAACCCGAATTATCACCACTCAAAATGCACAAATTAATGAAGCCCAAGCAAACTTAAATCGAATTGTCAGCACCTTATCAGAACAAATCCAAGAAGCCCAGGCAAACTTGAATCGAACGATTCTCACTTTACAAAAACAACAGGCTGAAGCAATAGCAACACGGGCAGAAATTGCTGAAGTGCGTCCAGTAGATGTAGCGGTTGCTGCTGCGGAGTTATCGACAGCCCAAGCTGCTGTTCAACAAGCTCAAGCCAATTTAGATTTAGCTTATGTGCGATCGCCCCGTTCCGGTCAAGTTCTAAAAGTTCAAACTTGGCCCGGTGAAATTGTTAGCAATAACGGCATTGTTGAAATTGGGCAAACGGATCAAATGTATGTCATCGCTGAGGTGTATGAAACGGATATTCATCAAGTTCGTCCCGGTCAAACCGTCAAGATTATAAGTGATGGTGTTGTGGATGATTTACAGGGAATTGTGGATGAAGTAGGTTTACAAATTGACACAAAAAATGTATTGGGAACAGACCCGGTTGCTGATGCAGATGCCCGAGTGGTTGAAGTTAAAATTCGCCTCAATTCTGAAGATAGTCAGCAAGTTTCCGGGTTAACGAATTTACAGGTAAATGTGTTGATTGATACGAATTCACAAGTTTCAGAGTTAAGCCAATAAAACCGGAATATTAAGTTCAATAATAGGAGAAAATCATGTTTCGGAAACTCCCCACTGCTTGGTTGCAACTCAGACATCAAAAGGTGCGGTTATTGGTTGCCTTATCAGGAGTGATCTTTTCAGTTGTGATTGTTTTTATGCAATTGGGAATTCGAGATGCTTTATTTAATAGTTCTGTCCGCTTTCATGAAGGTTTACAAGGAGATTGTTTTTTAATCAGTCCCCGTTCAACTTCGTTAATTGCAATGCAAAGTTTTCCTGAACGTCGTTTACTCCAACCTTTGGCTTTTGATGAGGTTCAATTTGTAAGCCCGATTTATTTGGGCTTTGCCCAGTGGAAAAACCCAGAAACTAGAGATTATTGGCGCAATATTTTTATCATTGGTATTGATTTACGTCATCAACCGGTAGATTTTTCTAATGTGATTGAAAATTTAGATCAACTCAAAATTCCCGACCAAGTTTTGTTCGATCAAGATTCTCGATCTGAATTTGGGCCGATTGCTTCAGATTTTCAGCAAGGAAAAGTCATTCAAACAGAAGTTGGCAATCAAGGAAGTAATCGCAAAGTTAAAGTCGTCGGTCTATTCAAGTTAGGAACTTCTTTTGGTTCGGACGGAAATCTACTCACCAGCCATCTCAATTTTCTCAGGATTTTCAACAATCGTCAGAAGGGTTTTATTGATGTGGGTTTAATCAAGTTAAAACCTGGAACTGATGTAAAAAAATTTACCGATCGGTTATCTAAATATTTACCTAAAGATGTTAAAATTATGTCGAAACAAGAATTTATTGAATTTGAAAAAAACTATTGGCAAAGTAGTACCGCCATTGGGTTTATTTTTAATCTGGGTGTGGCTTTAGGGATTATTGTTGGCATTGTTGTCGTTTATCAAATTCTCTATACTAATGTTTCTGAACACTTGTCCCAGTATGCCACTTTAAAAGCCATTGGCTATCGACATAATTATCTCTTATCGATGGTTTTACAACAAGCATTTTTTATTGCGGTTTTAGGATATATTCCGGGTTTACTCATTACTGTTATTCAATATGAATTTACCAAAAAAGCAACGCTACTTCCGGTCATTATGACTTCAGAACGAGCATTATTTGTATTTTTTGCAACTCTAGCGATGTGTTTTCTTTCGGGAATGACCGCAGTCCATAAATTAAAAGCGGCTGATCCAGCTGATATTTTTTAGGAGACCTTGAATGGAATCTGTTATTTCAATCCGTAGCCTCAATCACTACTTCGGGAAAGACCCCCTCAAAAAACAGGTTTTATTTGACATTAATCTCGATGTTCATGCTGGAGAAATTATTATTCTGACCGGGCCTTCGGGTTCAGGAAAAACAACATTACTCTCGTTAATTGGGGGGTTACGATCTGTTCAAGAAGGTCGTTTACGAAGTATGGAATATGAACTGCACCGGGCAAATGAAGAAAAGCTTGTACAAGTTCGTCGTCACATTGGTTATATTTTTCAAGCCCATAATTTACTCCCCTTTATGACTGTCCAACAAAATGTTCAAATGTCCATTGAATTACATCAAAATTTTTGTCTAAAAGAAGCGCGTAAAAAATCAGAAGCCATTCTCACAGAAGTAGGTTTGGGGGAACGAATTCATTACTATCCAAATAACCTTTCAGGTGGACAAAAACAACGAGTGGCGATCGCACGTGCTTTAGTGAATCATCCCAAATTAGTTCTAGCTGATGAACCCACGGCTGCATTAGATAGTAAATCTGGTCGAGATGTTGTCAACTTAATGCAGCGCCTTGCTAAAGAACAAGGGTGTACAATTTTGCTGGTAACTCATGATAATAGAATTTTAGATATTGCAGATCGTATCATTCATATGGAAGATGGGCAACTTAGGTGAATGATTTGAGGAGGAGAGCGATTTTTTTCGGGAGATTCATTAATTTTGACTTGTTAAATATCCACTCTATATGATATGCTTAGAAAACAAAGCGGATGTGGTGGAATTGGTAGACGCGCAGCACGCTTGAGGGGCTTGTGGCCTAGAGCCTTGCGAGTTCGAGTTTGGCCATCCGCATAGCTTTTTCTAAGCTGTGCTAAGAGTAAGTTGGTTTTGTCCTTGGTTTTGCGATAATTAGCTTTGTCCGAAACTATTGGGGAAAGGAAGCTATTCAGGAGAGAGGATTGGAGCTTGATTGCGATCGCCTGATGAGAAAAATTTATCTTGTTGGCATTGCATAATTGAGACATGAATGAATAAAAACTAGCTCTCTCTTTTTCCTCTGCGGTTTATTATTATTTCATATCTTGATTCAGCAACTCCATCTTGTTTAGCTGGAGAAGTGTAATATATAGGCGATCGCTGTTCTCTTGAGAGGCTCAATCAAGAAACTGCAAATTCTGTTATTTGACGGCGTTCTAGGCTTTTAAAAGCTAGGACAATCTGTTGAGGAGAAATGCCAAGACTGACCAGTTCGTTGGCAACCCCTTCCTCTGTTCCATCTTGTTGTATCCAAATTTTGTCATCAATAATATCGAGATGAATCAGAGTACCGTAAATTCGATAATCATGATGCCAACCCGTTTCTACAAGAAGATAATGATCCTGTTTTTCATCAACCACGAGATAGATTTGGCTTTCAGGATCTTCTCCTAGAAATTCGAGATAATCTTGTAGAACTTTCAGAGTTGCTCTTTGAAGTTCTAGTTTGTTGAGGGGAGCCATGTAATCACCTCCTTTTGACTACAGCGATAGGTGCTGTGGTGGGCAATGCCCACCCTACTAAAAAACTTCGCCCCGCCTCTTCAGAGCGGGGTGCTGACGGGCTGGCATAATTAGGGTTTGCTGAATAATCTGCTCGGGCAGGCAATCTTGAAGAGATACACTTCGTGGTACAGCGCGTAGTATATAGCGTGGTGGTCCTATAAATTAATTGTTGGGAGCGATACATTGCTCGCCCCACAATATAAGGTGCAGCATTTAACCTTCTCAAACCTTTCCATTGCTGGACAAATTTGAACTAGGTATGGCATAATCACGATTGATTAAGGCGGCTGCCCGCAAAGCTTAACCTAAAAGTTAAGCGCATTCGTTAAATTTTGAGCCTATCATGGCGACTAGAAAAGCTACCGCTGTGACAATACGCAACGACCCTTCTTTATTCTGGCTGCCTAACCAGTTCATTCCCGAAGGAAAGTTTATTCTGCCTTTTGTCGGGGTAGGGTCATTATACCGGCCTACAATTATCGGCTCCAAACGACCATTTCTAATATACCCCATTAAAGACTAAAAAAAACAAGCGTTCTAAGTATTTTCAAGGTTTGTCTAGATTTGTACAGGTTTTTAGCTACTAGTTAGCACCTCTTAATCTATTCCCAGCTCATTGCCCCGCTTGTACTGCAGATAGGCTGCGAAAAACAGTCCGGCAAGAGTAACACCAATAAGACCTATGACAATTCCCAACAGCAAGTGTTCGACCACTATGTTTCTCCTTTGCAATAGTTTTTTAGCTATTTACCATTCTACTGGAGAATTGCCTGGGAATTATAGCTTCCTCGAAGAGAAACTTGCTTGCTAAGTAGATAAATTTTAAGCTATCTTTATAAAGCGCAATATTTTGGTAACAATTGTTACATCGGTTAAAGCGATATAGCCTTTTGATCACAGAATATTACAAAATGTC
>JH610503.1 GCA_000252485.1 Prochloron didemni P4-Papua_New_Guinea
GGTTGACCTTTGCCCGAGAAGTATCATGAAGTAACAGGCTTGAGTGAGATTGATGACTAGCAAGAGTCAATCCTACGGTCGAAGCTAGATTACTTCAGAAGTTGGAAGTTTTACCTGCTTTCCAACTCGAGGATGCCCAATTAATAATGTTTGTTTCAATCGCCAGTGGATAATCAGTTCGCCCATCCCGAATTTATAGCACAGCGCATTGCCTTAACCGTGATATTAGTCTTCGGGATAGTTGTCGTTAGCATTCTGGGTGTCCATTTATATGAGGTATCCAACCCCTACATCAAAGAAGTACTTTCCCTCCAAGGCGATGTTGTTCAAGGCAATGCCATTTTTCAGTATAACTGTGCTGGATGTCACGGTATAGAAGCAGATGGTAGAGTGGGTCCCAGTTTGAAAAGTGTTGCCAAGCGCAAGTCTAAAGTAAATCTGATTTACCAGGTAATTAGCGGAAACACGCCACCAATGCCTAAATTTCAGCCTAGTCCTCAAGAAATGGCAGATTTACTTAAGTATTTGCAAGAACTTTGAGCAATTCTAATGCAAGGGAACGGAAGGGCACACGGCTGTGCGCCCCTAGATTTTAAATATCTAAATATCTAAATCGCTTAAATTGAGTTTCGATCCGTAAGTTTCGATGAACTCTCGCCTGGGTGCCACGCGATCGCCCATTAAAACTGTGAAAATGCGATCGGCTTCTGCCGCGTCCTCAATTTCTACCCGCTTGAGAGTGCGACTTTCAGGGTTCATGGTGGTATCCCACAATTGTCTCGGCATCATTTCTCCCAAGCCTTTGAACCGCTGGATTGTATAGTTGGCATTGGCTGGGAACTCTTGGATTTTTTGTTGCAATTCGCGATCGCTATAGCAATAGTGGTGACTGCGACCCCGTTCTAACTTATACAAAGGAGGACAAGCAATATAAACGTAGCCTCCATCTACTAATTCCCGCTTGTATCGATAAAAGAAAGTAAGCAGTAAAGTTCGGATGTGAGAACCATCAACATCTGCGTCCGTCATAATAATAATCCGGTGATACCGTAGTTGTGAAGCATTGAATTCTTCCCCTTTAATCCCCAATCCCAGGGCAGTAATTAAAGACTGAATTTCATTATTTTTGTAAATTTTGGCATCATCAGTTTTTTCAATGTTGAGGATTTTACCTCGTAGGGGCAAAATTGCTTGAAACTGTCTGTCTCGGCCTTGTTTAGCGCTTCCACTGGCACTATCTCCTTCTACTAAGTAGATTTCCGACTGAGAAGCATCTCTTTCACTGCAATCTGCCAGTTTACCTGGTAAAGGTGAAGATTCTAAAACCGACTTTCGCCGTACTAGTTCTCGGGCGCGACGAGCGGCTTCTGCGGCTTTAAATGCTTGGACTGCTTTTTCAAGAATAGCTTCTGCTACTTGGGGATTAAACTCTAAATACTCATTGAGAACTTCTCCTACCAGAGAATCTACAATTCCTCGAACTTCCGTATTTCCCAGTTTAGTTTTGGTTTGTCCCTCAAATTGGGGTTCGGGGACTTTGACGGAAATTACCCCAGTCAAACCTTCTCGGACATTCTCACCACCTAGGTTGGAATCATTTTCCTTCAGTTTGTTGCGCTTGCGAGCCACACTATTGAGAGTGCGGGTCAAGACAGTTTTCAATCCTTCCAGGTGAGTACCACCTTCATTGGTTCTGATATTGTTGGCAAAGCCCAAAAGATTGTCACTATAAGCATCCACGCACCACTGCAAAGCCACTTCAACTTGTACCCCGTTTTTTTCTCCTTCAACGTAGATGATATCTTCATGGAGGGCTTGTTTTTCCCTGGTCATGTAGGTGACATATTCTTTAATACCCCCCGCATAGCAATAGACTTCAATTCGGGGTTCTGGTTCTCGCTTGTCGGTAAAGGTGATTTCCACCCCGGCATTGAGATAGCCTAATTCTCTCAACCGACCAGCAAGGGTATTGTAGTCAAAATTGGTAGTTTCCTGAAAAATTTCTTCATCTGGCATGAAGGAGACAGAAGTACCTGTGGGGTGGTTTCCATCCGGTTGTTCTTCCAGTTCTCCAATGGGAACTCCTTTTTCGTAACGCTGAGTGTGGATTTTATTGTTTCGCCAGACATTGACATTAACCCATTTAGAAAGAGCGTTGACCACAGAAACCCCTACGCCGTGGAGTCCGCCAGACACTTTGTAACCGCCGCCACCGAATTTTCCTCCCGCGTGTAGCACTGTCATCACTGTTTCTAAGGCAGATTTTCCAGTAGTAGGGTGAATATCCGTAGGAATGCCTCGACCGTTATCGGTAACGCTGACGGACCCATCGGCATTAAGATCCACTTCTATGTGAGTACAATAGCCAGCCAGAGCCTCATCGATAGAATTGTCCACCACCTCGTAAACTAGATGGTGGAGACCTCGCGGTCCGGTAGTGCCGATGTACATTCCCGGTCTTTTTCTTACTGGTTCCAGACCTTCAAGAACTTGAATCTGATCGGCGGTGTAACTGGTAGTCATGAAATCAATTCTCCGATAATGGCTTTTCGCCGAAGTTATAACCCTCGCTGGGCAAATCTCTCAAAAATTATAACACAAAATGGTTGATGAGGATTCTAGATGGGTTGGAAGATGAATTTTTATGGGGATTCACCTAGATGTTAATTGTAATTTGTGGGGCTACGGCAACGGGTAAGTCAGGGTTGGCTTTAGAACTGGCTCGCCGTCTTAATTCAGTTATTCTCAGTGCCGATTCTCGTCAAGTATATCGGGAGTTGGACATTGGCACTGCTAAACCTACCCTTGCCGAACAACAGTCAGTACCCCACTATTTAATCGATATTTGCCACCCTACCGAGACTTTGACTTTAGCAGAATATCAAGCACAAGCTCAAAGTTTAATTACTTCTTTATCCGAGGGAGAAAAAGATTTTCCAGTTATTTTAGTTGGAGGTACGGGTTTATATCTTAAAGCAATTGTGAAAGGTTTGAAAATTCCTAGAGTTTCACCTCAGTCAGAATTGCGATCGCAATTCCTATCTCTTCCTCAATCTCAATTATATGCTTTTTTGTCTCAAGTTGACCCACTAGCAGCCGAGAAAATCCATCCCAACGATTCAGTGCGAACTGTCAGAGCATTGGAGGTATTTTACGTTACTGGAATTCCTATTTCCCTACAACAAGGAGAAAATCCTCCCACCTATCCTATTCTCAACATTGGTTTAGATTGCCATAGGAATAACTTGGAGCTACGGATTAAAACAAGAACAGAAAACATGGTGCAACTAGGTCTAGTTGAAGAAGTGGAACGTTTAGGCAATAAATACGGTTGGGATTTACCTCTTTTAGATACTTTGGGTTATGGGGAAATCAAACAATATTTAGCCGGGGAGCTCTCTTTAGCTGAAGCGGAAGATTTAACAGTTTTACATACCCGTCAATTTGCTAAAAGACAAAGAACTTGGTTTAGAGCCAATCGGGAGATAGAATGGTTTGATGGAGATAGTCCAGAACTTTTAGATCTGGTTTTAGAAAGAATCCAGGAGTTTCTTTTGTCTAAAAAATACTGATAAGATTCACCAGAAATTTATCTGTATTCATCTGTGTTTATCTGTGTTCATCTGCGGTTTGAAAACCTAATACTTAGAGAATGGAAAAATTAGAACACTATCGAACCTGCATCGAAACTCTTTTAGAACGAGAAAGCCATTATAAATCCCAACTCGAAGAGGTTGAAAGCGAACTTTTTTTCGATTCAGTGCGCCATCACTATCAACTGATGCGGGTTGGTTGGAAAGGCTTGAAACGAGTCTATCATACGGTGATGCACTTTGATATCCGAGACAACAAAATTTGGATTCAACAAAACACAACAGAACTAGATGTTGGACAAGCTCTAATAGATATGGGTGTACCCAAAGAAGATATTGTCTTGGGATTACATCCCCCCTATAAACGCCCTTATACAGGCTATGGGGTTGGCTAATTTAAATTACATTGGCTTTCTGATTTCCGCTTTTATCGCTGTTTTACTCAGATCTTGCACAAGCGTGAGACATACTTTAAACTTGCTTGAGGCTTTTAGACATTACTTCCTGTTGCTGGGCTTCCTGTTTTCGTGCTTTTTGCCAACGTCGTTTTTGCCAGAGAACAAATCCGGTTACTAAAAAGAGAGTTGGAGTTAATCCCGCGATCGCATAAATCACCTGACTCGTAACTCCCCAGAATCGACCAAAGTGGAAATTGAGCAGGAACTGACCCAACCGCAGCCCAGGAGTCCACTGGACTGTTTTTTGCTGAGAAAGCACCTTTCCAGTGAAGCGATCGAGGCTTACATTACTTAAAGGAATATCCGGGATTGGATCTTCGGGAAAAGCAAGCCGAACTTGAACTTCTCGGTTATCTTCGCCGGAAAAACTTATAGATATTGCTTTACCGACCGGGAGAGTTTCTTCCGTGCGTTGTAATAATTCCCCAAAGGACAGAGGTTTTGCGTTAGCAGGCAAAGCAGTTAATTCAGCTTTTTCAGGAGGCGCACCGATAATTAGAGCTAGGAGAGGCTCAACGTGGTGAAGCAGCACGATGATAGTTCCAGTGAAACCCAGAAGTACTAATACTAGAGAAAAAAATACGCCAGTAACTTTATGTAAGTCATAGGACAATAGTTGTTTGGCGGAACCCCATCGTAATTTAAAGCCTGCTTTTAAGTTTTTCCAACCTGGCCAAAGGATCGTCCCTGTAATACCTAACACCATCATCAGTACGCCACGAGTTCCCGCTAGAAATTCCCCTGGAGTTCCAGCAAGAAACGTATAATGGAGTCGAAGGAGGAACCCAGTGACAGTGCGATCGAAATTCCACGAGCCTAAAACTGCCCCTGTGTAGGGATTCACGTAGAGGCTAGAGGATTGTTCCTCCTCTGAAGACAGCCTGAATAGGTAAGGTTCATCTGCTGCCTTTGGGATTGTAATTGATCGCAATCGATCCGCAGGTAGGGAAGCTTGAAGGGACTCCATTAGAGTATCGATGGGCAACATTTCCCCCTCAGGAACCACTTCCATAACAGCCGGATTGGTGGCATGTTCCGCAGTTTCATGAAACACCAAAAGGCTGCCAGTTAAACCCATGACAACTAAGAGAAGACCGATAAAAATGCCAATCGAACCATGAATAGTTAAAACAAACTGTCGTAATTTCATCACTAAAACTCCACAGAAAGAGAACCAATGACAGTAAAACCTTCGCCGGGATTAATTTCTCCGGTACGGCTGTTTTCTGTACCCTCAATGTAATCTATGTCAAATAAGTTTCTAAAATTTACTGACCCTCGCCAGCCATCCCGTTCGTAGGCAATAACAGCATTTGTTAAGAAGTAACTATCCAACTTGAAGCTGTTTTCATTGTCACCAAAACGTTCGCTGACAAAATTCAAGCCACCTCCCAGAGTCAACCCCCGCAAAGGTCCGCCCTGAATCTCGTAAGTGGTCCAAAGGTTGGCATTATGTTCCGGTACATTAAACAGTCGATTCCCTTCCAAACCGCCATTATCTTCCGTAATCTTGCTGTCGATATAGGCATAGTTAGCAATTAAATTCCAACCAGGGAGAATTTCCCCGATCACATCCAGTTCTATTCCACGGCTCCGTTGTTTTCCTGATGCGATGGAAAAGAGAACATTATTTGGATCGGGGGTAGCTACGTTTTCTTTGGTGATGTTAGAATAAGCAAGACTGGTTATGAAGCTTCCACCCAGCAGTTCTGCCCTCACCCCAACTTCAATTTGTTCTCCCCGCTCAACTTCCAGAAAGTTTCCTGTAACTGCCATGGCATTATTGGGTACGAAGGATTGGCTGTAACTGGCGTAGAGGGAAACAGGTTCAATGGGTTGATAGACCAAGCCCACCCTAGGTGTCAAAGCATCATCATTCTGGGTTTCCTCGGTTCTTGTGGCAACGAAAAAGGAAGGTAGGGTGATATTTTCTTGCCGAGTCGTATCATAGCGAACACCCGCAAGTAATTTTAAGTTATCCAGCAATTTGACTTGATCTTGAAGGTAAATTCCTAGGCTATCCAACTGATTGCTACCTTCAAACAAAATAGGGTCTGTTTCCGGATTTACCCGAGTGATAGTGCCGTAAACTGGATCGAAAATGTTGAAGGGTCTGGCTGCCATGGGATTGATATTGCCCACATTATCCAATTGATCTCGTCGAGCTAAATCCACTCCTATCAGAAGGGTATGTTCCACAAATCCCGTAGCAAACTCCCCCACAACATTAGTTTGTAGTTCGTAGGTGGTGCTGGGTTGTTTGAGGAAAATTGGCGCACGAACCTGAATTCCCGTTGTCTCATCTAGGGGCCGGTTGGGCCATCACCACGGCAGAAAAATTCAGGAAAGAAGAGAAAAAGAAGTCAGAAAAAAAGAAGAAAAAGCGTCTAATGTTCAAAGCTAACGCGATGGGTAACTTTCTAGAGGAAAATAGCGGTTTGCTTGCTATGAGGCTAAGGATTTTATTCCCAAACTCCTATCCCCCATAGGTTTCAAAAAAGTTGCACATGAGGTTAGCTAATTCAAAAAAATAATCAAGGAAAGGAAAAATGGTAGACAGACCGAAGGTTGATATTATGTTCCTGACGGATGCCACAGGAAGCATGTCGAACGCCATCGCGAACGTAAAGGCCGATATGATCAAGGAATATCGAGTGTTCATAAATGAGCTGGGAGATCTGTGGGATGTAAGGATAGGATTAGCATGGTATCGAGATCTAACAGACAGCAAAGATGTTTTCGATTTGGCTATTGGAATCACAGATAATACAAACAGAATCCAAAATGGAATAGATAACTTAGTGGCGTCTGGAGGAGGCGATACAAAAGAGGCGCAATTGCTAGCATTACACGAAATAGCAACGGCAGAAATTTTGGGAGGATGGCGTTCTGGCTCGAACCGATACATTGCCTGGTATGGAGATCAGCCGGGACACAATCCGGTAGGCTATAACGGCCATCAAGTGAACTTGAGCCAAGTTAAACAAGAATTGAACAATAAAAGAATGCGAGTGTTGGCATTCAGCATGGCCCCGACCGACAATCTCAACGGGGAAAATCAGGTAACCGAAATAATAAACACTACCGGAGGCCAACTATGGACAAATGTCAAGCAGGATAATGTAGTCAATGAAATGTATGAAAAAATCAGAGAAACCCTAAGACAGCTCTAGAACTCTCAAATTCCAAAGGTTTTCCGATAGTGACAGAAGAGGAATATCTTGATATCCCTCTGCTCGAAATCCAGTTGAGTAGGTTGCGTTCGTTTGAACGCAACCTTTTGGCCCCTAATTTCAGGCAAGGCAGAGAAGCGATCGCAGTCGGGGTTCTCTAACTCAGGTTTTCAACTATAGCGCTTGAATATCTTGGGGAATTGTTTTTGCTGAATCCTGCGATTTTCTGACAACCTCAATTAATGCTTCTATTGCTTCTCGGTTTCATTCAAGGTAGAGGCGCACCGCTACGCGGATCCGCGTAGCGGTGCGCCTCTATAAATATTTCCTTCTGCCTTAGTGATATTGACATTATATTTTCCGAGCTGTTCCACAGCTTGTGGATTATTGCGGAACAATTTAATTAAAGCTTGAATTTCCTCATGGGTCCAAGTTTCTTGTTGTTCTAATTTTTTCAGCAAGTCATCTGGATTATTATCAGAAGGCATGGTTTTATCTTAGATAGATTTTTATTTGAGATGTAACCTTTTAGGGAAGAGGGAAAAGAGATACTACTTCACTCACCAAGCCAAGAAACCGGGTTTCTCCTATTATTTTAGGGATTAATGCCAAAATTTTTGTCAGAAACCCGGTTTCTAAACCCATGGGATAAAGCTATTGATTGCAACAGAACAATCTAAAACAAACTGCATTCTTATCTTCGCCCCTCTTCAATCATGGAGCGGATTGACGTTTTATCTAACGCCACTTCTTGCCGCAGTTGTTGTATTCTAGTAATTGCGTCATTTATTGATTTTTTCGTTGTTGGCTTTCCCCAAGCGTTACGACGAGCTTCTTCTTCTGTATCCACAACGGAAGCATTCTGTTGATTATCCTCTGTATAATTGCTTGGCGAGTTGTTTGTTTGGTTTTGACTATCGTTTACGTTTTTTTTCACAAGCTTTCGGACCGATTAGACTAAAGGTAGCGATGGCAGCTTCTGATAATTTATTCATATCCATGGGATAAAATTAGACTCTTTTAGGTCATTCCATGATTATAACCAATTGTAGGTTGGGTTTCCCGATAGCGAAACCCAACACAAGTGTCCTGGGCTTGTTGGGCGTTGCCCTGCACTTCGACTACGCGGCCCCAGAGGGTCGTCGAAGGGCAGTGGCCGCGGAGTCGAAGGGTTTCGTGACCTCAACCCAACCTACGATACTCAAATAGCCCTTGTCAGACCTGCCAAACCCACCAAACCAAAGTCTTCCCCCAAAACTTCATCCTCTAAATCAAAACGCATCCAGAAACCTCAATCTCCCAAAATCTCCTCCAAATCAAGCAACAAATCAAAACCCCTAGAACCCTGGCAAGAGAAATTAAAGAAATTGAAAGATATTTAACCGCAGATGAACACAGATAAACGCAGATGAATAAGGATGGTTCTTGGTGGTCGGCTGATGTTTAATCTTGTAGCCAACGCATCAGCTAATCAAATTTAGAAAGGAAGACATTTTCTTCTCCCCCCTTGTGAAGGGGGGCTGGGGGGGATCCAACCGTAAAGCAGATACAAAAAACTTATAAATCTCATTATATTTAGGGGACAATAAAGTAACATGGAAATTCCCTTGAGACTTAAATATTGCTATAATTGTCTATTATTTCTCTTAAGCTAGCACAATGGCAACCTCAACAACAATAACCCAACCAGCCTTACGGATTACTACAAAAGTCTTACCTGGCAACAAAATCCAAATTCAGCTACCTCTCGATTCAGTGGTAGGTGAAGAGGTGGATGTTTTTGTCACGCGATCGCAGCCAGCTAAGATTGAAAACACCAATACTAATATCTTAGAGTTTATCGAAACAGCCCGCCAACGATTTGCCAAACGCACTGCTGAAGATATGGACGAGCAAATTAGAGCCGAGAGGGATACATGGGACAGTTAATTATTCTATTGTGTTGGGAGAATTACTCTTTCGCTAAATCTAAAAATCAGCAATTAACAATCTTTAAGAAAGTGAGGCGCTCGCCAGCTCAAATATACTACTTCTAAGTTTATAAACGCGATCGCTTTAACCCCAAAAATTAGCAAGTGAGGTAATAGTAATATGAAGTAATGCCCGGTAAACAATAGCGGTGTCTGGCAATGGATCTAATTCATTTTTAGAGGGTTGTTCTGTCATCCTTCATTAAACCATTGTAACCAATAAACTAATGTGGATACTGAAACAACATCTTCCACACTAGCTTGATCGCCTTGGGAGTGATAAATGTCAATTGATTGTTCGGAAGTAGAAGGACAAAAAAGTCGTACTTTCCTTCTTGGTTCTTTGCTTGTCCAATCTACTGTAATTCCTCCTCTATCGTCTGTACAAGTAGAACCTTCAGGAAATTTATTACCGATGATCTCATAGGCTTCAATAACTAAAGCGATCACGGTTTTCAAGGCATATTCTGTCGGTTTCAATATGCCATAATCGTCATCTTCTTCTAAGTCAAGCAGTTCGAGAATATTTTTGAGAGTATCGGTGAAGTTAGAACTGCCAGTTGTAATGATGCTTTTTGAATCAATTGGTTGGGCAACGGTCATAATAAATACAATGGTTTACAATAGACTGTTAGTATTTTTTTTATTTAACCACATAAAAATGGACGAGCTAAGAAAAAGCTGCAAATTGTTTTCGCGTCTACCAACTCCCCAGCTAAAATTGCTCCTTCTAATTCCTCTACAGTCATCAAAACTACTTCCATATCCTCATCATCATCTTGCTGGGGAGGTGTAGCTAATTTAGTTAAATCTTGAGCGAGAAAAGCATAGATATATTCATCAGAATAACCAGGTGCGAGGGGAAATTTTCCGAGAGAGCGCCAACTATTAGCACTATAGCCAGTTTCTTCTTCAATTTCCCTCTCGATAGTTTCTGCAGGATCTTCATTAGGTTCAATTGTACCTGCAGGAAATTCTAAAATTCGTCCTTCCACCGCAAAGCGATACTGTCTGACCAATACCAGTTTTCCATCGTTTGTAACCGGTACTGCCAATGCTCCCCCTGGATGACGAATACATTCCCAGTCTCCTTCCGCACCGTTAGGTAAGCGCAGTTTGGTTACTTCAAAGTTAAATTTACGACCTTGGAAAAAAAGACGTTTTTGCAAGATTTGTGGTGGTTCTGACATTTGTTGTTGGTTGTTGGTTGTTGGTTGTTGGTTGTTGGTTGTTGGTTGTTGGTTGTTGGTTGTTGGTTGTTGGTTGTTGGTTGTTGGTTATTTGTTGTTGGTTGTTGGTTGTTGGTTGTTTGTTTAATATACCGAATAATAGAATGGCAGGCGATCGCCCACCAGGAAATCCCCCGGCAGTCACGTTTTTATGTTATCTTCTCCTGGATGGTCAATTACCAGGTGCAACATTTAACCTGCCCAAACCTACCCATTGCTGGAAAAATCTGAGATAAGTACAGCATCACCAGAAACGGTGAAGGCAGTTGCCTGCAAAGCACGTAACATGATATTACGTGCGCCATTTGCATCCCTGTCAGCAGTAAATCCACACTCAGGACATCGAAAGACCTTAGACCCTCCCAACCTGTCGTGAATATGGCCACAGTTGGGACATGTTTTTGATGTGTAAGATTCATTGCACCTAACAACTATAACCCCATTCCTATTAGCCATTTGCTCTAGATTTCGAGCAAATTTATAATGACTCCAAGTCAGCATATTTCTAGCTGTTTTGCTGTTAATTTTACGAGCAGAACGCAGGACCATCTTAGACGTTTCAAATGTGGGAAGAAATATTAACTTGTAGTGTCTAACTAGAAATGAAGCTGCTTTATTATGCAAATCTTTTACCAGATTTTGAATCCTCTCTCTAATTCTATTGGCTGCTTTTCGCATTTTAAAGCGTTGGCGCTTGACTTTAGAAAAAGCAATCTTACGCATTAATTGGTCAAGATGCGAGCAGAGTCTATTAACTCTCCCGATGTCTTTCTTACCAATCTCCAAGATTGTTTCTCCGTCATAGCCAGTCAAGAAAGTTCTATTGCCTGGGTCTAGTGCTATTACTCTTGAGCAATCCGTGTTAGTAATCGGACGGTATTCTGGAAAACAGGCGAACCATTTGCCTCTTTGATAAACTAATTGAGTTCCATAAATGCACTCCCTTGGCAAGGGTTGAAAGCTCTTAAAAGAAAGCCCTTTTGTTAACCGGCAATACCAGGTTCCATTTTTAAAGTTGGAAACTTTAAATTTAATTACCTGGGAGTAGGCACGACAAGATTTAAACTTTGCTGTACCCTGATTAGCTTTAGCTTGCTTGACTGCGTCTACAGCGTCGGCTACAGCTTCTTGTAATTGATGCCCTGGAAGTTCTTTCACCCAATTCGGTCTAGTGGCTGCTCTAGCTTGATTTTGTAAATCGTAAGCAGAAGATAGACCATCCTTTGATATTTTGGCAATCGTCCAATTATAAATCCAACGATAAGCAGCAAGCCATTGTTTCCAGATTCTATGTAACTCTTTGTTTGGATAAATCCTTATTTTTTGGAGCGCATTGGGCGGCTGTTTTTTTGTTTGGTTGCGTGGGTTCTTTTTGTAACTCTTCTTTGACTTGTTTCTTGTATTTTCGCAATCCGTATAACCTCCAAGAAAAGCAGTGGGAGATGGACAAGATATCCTCAACGAGTTCTTGTTGGCCAGAGAGATTGCGTTCATATTAAACCACGAGTTTACATCCTGATACAACGCAAGACCACTCAACCAATGGGAATCCAAATCTGACGAGCCTATCGGGGTAGGCGCAGACAAGGCATCTGACATCACCTTGATAAATTCGTTCCAAAACAGCGATAAACTTTCTCCGTTTAAAATTGAGTCCGGATCCAACTTCTTTAACCAGCTCCCCTTCTGGGTATGCTCGCAGTAGAAATTCAGCTTGCGGAGCTTGGTCATCTTTTTGGGAGTGAGTAGAGCGGATTGCATAGAGGAGAGTGAGGAGATTTTCCTTGTCGTACTCTTCGTGGCTTTATCGTCTTTGACCGCCTGGGGTTCGGATAGCTTTGATTTTACCGAACTCTGCCCATCGTCTAAGACTTTTAGTTGATACTCTAAGTCTGGAGGCTGCGAATGTGGGGGTAACATATTTGGCGTTTTTTCGCTTCACTTGATCAGCTTTGTTTTAGATGGTTTAATTAAACCTAGCAGGTTTTTATCCTTTTGTCCACCTTTGTCCAGATTTTATTAGATCTCTAAAAAAATATAGCAGTTGACAGTTGATAGTGGACAGTTGATAGTTATACTGCTGGACAAGGTTGCTCTGATTCAATAGTAAACACTTTCATGGGCCAGTATAATAGCATTTCTCATACTTGTGAGGTACAGAGAAATAGGTGCAGAAGCAGTCCGCAGGTTTATAGGTGTACCTCATGACCAAAAAACCCTATATCTAAATTAAATGCCAACAACAAACAACAAACAACAAACAACAAACAACCAACAACCAATCTATCTTGATGGTCATGCCACCACCCCGATGGATCGGCGAGTACTAGAAGCCATGCTTCCTTACTTCACAGAGCGCTTTGGCAACCCCTCTTCCATCACCCATGCTTATGGCTGGGAAGCGGAAGCAGCAGTGAAACAAGCGCGGCAAATTGTCGCCCATACCATTGGCGCGAACCCAGAAGAAATAATTTTTACCAGCAGTGCTACAGAAGCCAACAATTTAGCCATTAAAGGGGTTGCAGAAGCTTATTTCCAGAAAGGAAAGCATATCATTACGGTTGAAACCGAGCATCGGGCAGTTCTGGATCCCTGTAAGTATTTGCAAACTCTGGGCTTTGAAGTTACATTTCTGCCAGTACAGCCGGATGGTTTGCTAGATTTAACTGAACTTAAGCAAGCCATTCGTGCCGATACTATCTTAGTATCGGTCATGGCCGCCAATAATGAAATTGGAGTTTTGCAGCCCTTAGCCCTAATTGGGGAAATTTGTCGCCAACGTGAAGTTTTATTTCATACCGATGCCGCTCAAGCAGTGGGCAAAATTCCTCTAGATGTAGAGACTATGAACGTGGATCTCATGTCCTTGACTGCCCACAAAGTATACGGTCCCAAAGGCATTGGCGCTCTCTACCTCCGTCGTCGTAACCCAAGAGTAAAACTAGCTTCTCAAATTCAAGGAGGAGGACAAGAACGAGGGAAGCGAGCAGGAACTCTTTACACCCCGCAGATTGTGGGCTTTGCGAAAGCGCTAGAATTGGCATTGGCAGAACTAAAATCGGAATCGGAGCGTCTTACCCACTTGCGAGAGCGATTGTGGTCCCAGTTGAGCAAATTACCAGGAATTTATTTGAATGGCGATGGAAAGAATCGTTTGCCTGGTAATTTAAATGTTAGTATAGAAGGATTAGATGGTTCGGCCTTGTTACTCGGTTTGCAACCGGTAGTAGCCCTATCTTCAGGTTCCGCCTGCTCGTCGGCCTCAATGGCTCCATCTCACGTACTCTTAGCTTTAGGACACCCAGAATCCCTCGCCTATGCTTCTCTGAGATTTGGGATTGGCAGATTTAACACGGTAGAGGAAATAGATCGGGTGGCTGAAGAGGCGATCGCCACTATAGTTGCTCTCCGGCAAGCTAGAGGCTTCCACTGCCAGGAAATAACTAGTCGGATTAATTAATCGAGCCGAAAAGAATTCTATCTCATGTTTTCTTGACGAACAGGAATCAGAAAAAGGAATAAAAGTTTAAAATATAAGCTTTTAGGGAACAATCATTTGCACGGTGGAATATTTCTCTGATGCTAATAGTGCAAATAAAGTCATCAATGATTATCAATTTTGAAGAATGAAGTTGCCAAACAATAAACTAAATTTAATTTGGTCCCTTGGATTAAAATCCGGTCAGAAAAAGAAGATGAATTTCAGCCTTTGGGCAACAACTTAAATGCTTTTTGTGCGTTTCTTGCTTTAAATATAAGTTAGAAATCTAGCTTGAAGTTGAAAGAAAAATAGAAAATTGATTGAGTTAGATTTGTCCTCATAGGGATTAACTGGTTGAAACTCAAGAGTTTTCTAAAGATACAAGGTTAAGTTCTAACAAAGAATCTTACTGTCAAAACTCGCTACAGAAAAATATTGAGGAATTTGAATGGCAAAACAAATTATTATTGCGGAACAGCATCATATTGCTGCCGTTTTCTGGGAAGATCAAATTCAAGAACTGGTGGTTGCTACTGGCAACCAACAAATTGGCGATATTTATTTAGGCATAGTTGAAAACGTCATTCCTGGAATAGATGCAGCATTTGTCAATATTGGGGATGCGGAACGCAATGGCTTTATTCACGTCACTGACTTAGGACCGCTGCGCTTAAAAAGAAGTTCTGGAGCAATTACAGAACTCCTCGCACCTCAACAAAAAGTTTTGGTGCAGGTAATGAAAGAGCCAACGGGAAACAAAGGCCCCCGACTGACTGGCAATATTACTTTACCAGGACGTTATCTAGTTTTAATGCCCTATGGCAGGGGCGTAAATTTGTCCCGACGCATTAAAGAAGATAACGAACGCAGCCGTCTGAGAGCATTGGCAATTCTAATTAAACCTGCTGGTATGGGTTTGTTAGTGCGAACTGAAGCCGAAGATAAAAATGAAGAAGCGATTATGGAGGATCTGGAATCCCTCCAAAAACAGTGGGAGTTAATTCAGGAACAGGCCAATACTACCAGACCTCCAGTTCTACTCAACCGGGACGATGATTTCATTCAGCGCGTCCTCCGAGACATGTATACGGCAGATGTAAATCGGATTGTAGTAGATTCTAACGCAGGTCTGAAGCGAGTCAAACAACAGTTAATTAACTGGAGCAGCGGTTCCTCTCCAGAAAGAGTTTTAATCGACCATCATCGCGAGTACCAACCAATTTTAGATTACTTCCGCATTAATGCAGCAATTCGCGAAGCCCTCAAACCAAGAGTAGAACTTCCTTCTGGAGGTTATATTATTATCGAGCCTACTGAAGCTTTGACCGTAATCGATGTTAACTCCGGCTCTTTTACTCGTTCGGCAACCTCCCGAGAAACAGTTCTCTGGACTAATAACGAAGCTGCCACGGAAATTGCCCGTCAGTTGCGCTTGCGCAATATTGGCGGCGTGATTATTGTGGATTTTATCGATATGGACTCCCGACGGGACCAACTTAAACTGCTGGAACACTTTGATCGAGTTTTAAAAGAAGATAAAGCCAGACCGCAAATTGCCCAACTTTCTGAACTGGGTTTAGTGGAATTGACTCGCAAGCGACAGGGCAAAAATATCTATGAATTATTCGGTCAAGGATGCGATCGATGTGGCGGAATGGGATATTTGGCTCATCTACCTGGACAGTCTGAAGGTCAAGCACTGGAACTTTCTAGTTTACCTGCACCGATCGCCATCTCCAAGTCAACAGAAAAAGATCCTAACAATGGTGAGAACAAGGAACTACCTCTGGACTATTCAGTAGAATTAGCGAACATGGATAGTTCTTCACAACAGGAACTATTAAATCATCCCAGTTATCAAGAGCAAGCTGCTAACAATAATGCAAATCGCCGTCGCCGTCGCCGTCGCTTTCCCGAAGTAGTGACAAAAGAAGAAAAAGTCAACCCCATGGTCAATCCTGTCAATGGTTTTGATCGGGGTTCAGAATCCCAAACCGATACTATGCCAGTAAAAGAAGGTCCCCAAATAATTCGCGCACCAAGACGAGATGAAGCATCTTTGGAAAGAGTTTGCGTCGAAATGACCGATTTGGAACAAGATGTTTATGCGCTGATGGGAGTTTCTCCCCTGGTTATGTTGGAGGGTCCTTTGAAAGACTCCAAATCTGTGATTGTTTCGGTGAAACGCCCTGGAGAACCAGATCCAAAACCAAAAGAACGAAAATCTATTTCGGTGAGGGAAACTTTAACGTCCAATCTGCCCTTTCCTGAATTGAAAAATGAAGAATCAGAAATAGAAGAATCAGAAATGGAAGAATCAGAAATAGAAGAATTGGAAATGGAAGAATCAGCAATTGATCGCCCTTCACTCCGTCGTCGTCGCCGTCGCTCTTCCGCTAGCTCTCTCCAATCAGAACTTTAACAGCTTGATGGTAGTTGATTTAGTACTTGAAAGAGAGAAGCATCATAACACAACTAATGTCATGCTTTGAATTTTCTTTCTCGCCATATTTATCCAGTCAGTCAGCGTTGCTGGCTGGCGTGGATGAAGTTGGACGGGGTGCTTTATTCGGTCCAGTAGTAGCAGCGGCAGTAGTATTGCCTCTAGAAGCAATACCTCAACTGGCTGAGATGGGAGTTAAAGATAGTAAGCAATTATCTGTTAAACGCCGAGAGCAATTGGCTGAATCCATTAAAAGTATAAGTTTTTCCGTGGCTATTGGTTATGCTAGCGTTAGAGAAATCGAACGCATTAACATTTTACAGGCTTCGTTACTGGCAATGAAGCGGGCAGTAGCAAAGTTGCAGTTACCACCAGAACTGTGTTTGGTAGATGGTAACTTTGCTATTCCCGATTTAGCAATAGAGCAAAAAACTTTAGTGAAGGGAGATCGCCTTTCTCTCTTGATTGCCGCTGCTAGTATTGTGGCCAAGGTGTGGCGGGATGGCCTTATTGTTCGTCTCGCACGAACAATACCCCAATACGATCTAGCGGCAAATAAAGGTTACGGCACAAAAAAACATCGACTGGCTCTCAAGGAACTAGGTCCTTCTCCTCAACACCGCATCTCTTTTTCTGGCTGCCGAGGAGAGTGATTTAATTTTTTAAACAATTGAAAGTACAGAAGACTCTGTCTTTGTTCCCTGATTATCTTTCTTCGCCCACTCCCGATAATCTTGCAGGAGTTGGCTCAATAACTTCTGCTTTATTCGCAATAAAACGCTCTTAAGCAATCCATTACCCGTCATTTCTAACAGAGGTCGGGGCGTAAACCAGAGAGGAGGGGGCAACTCCCCTGTCACAGACAAATCAGCTATCCCTTTAAGGTGGGTTTGTCCATTGAGCAGTCGAGGAGATAATTTCCCTTGAAGATTGAGAGAAAATCGATTGTTGAGGTATTCCAGTCCTTTAATTTCACAGGACTGGGAACTTAAATATACAGTCCCATTTCCATCCCCCCTGACTTTGAGCGTAACAGTGGGTTGAAAGGAATAGATTTCCATGAAATTCAAGGGACGCATTTTCAGCCGGAACTGTTCCGCTGATAACTGGTCCATTAATTTGGGATCGGCGATCGCCTTTACTAATCTTTGGGGTTGACGCAGGTAATGTTGAATGGGAACTGGTCCCTCTTCTACTGGAATACCTAGGGATTCCGAGGCTTTAAAGCGGATCTTCATAGAAAAAGAATCTAAAAAAAAATCTTATATCTTTATTATACTTTACAGTTCGTTACAAAATCAATTTAAATATTAGCTATAGCAATGAGCAATGAACACTTCGGCTACGCGGTCAACGCCCAACAGCACCAAGTTGTGTTGGGTTTCGTTACCTCAACCCAACCTACGAG
>JH610504.1 GCA_000252485.1 Prochloron didemni P4-Papua_New_Guinea
TAAACTATTTGTAGCAAATGTTTTCGTAATTAATGTAACGACACTTTAGCAGGACTTACGCAGCCACGCTATCAGTAGGGTGCGTTCGTAACGCACCACACTATCCATAGTGTCTTAGACCAAATTTTGCGTATAGCACTACGCATTTAGGTTAGGACATTAATAAAGCCTGAAACTCAGTCATAGCGTATTTTTGAATTTTGAATTTTGAATTTTGACGAATTTAGTAGCGCTATAAGTCCTGTTTAGGAGCGAAGCGCTATATTATTAAATTATAAAAATCTCTATAATTATTGTTAATAAAACTTCATATTATCTCCTTGTCCACGAAGAAGGTAAAAATTCATCCCTATATCTCCAACAAAGTTAGCCTCAATAATCCATGGTTACTTCCATTGCTCACCTAGGGCCACCGGGTACTTACTCTGAATTAGCCGCTTTAGCTTATGCCGATTGGTCTTCTGGAGCTAAAGGGAAAAAATCTTTGTTGTGTCCCTATCCCACCATTGCTCTAGCCATGCGTTCCGTAGTTAGAGGAGAGGCAGAACTGGCAGTAGTTCCGGTAGAAAATTCCATTGAAGGTGGTGTAGCGATTACCTTAGACCAACTGTGGCAATTAGAATCTCTACAGATTCAACAAGAGTTAGTTGTCCCTGTATCTCATCAGCTTCTATCGAGAGGTTCATCTCTGGAAGACCTGAAAACAGTTTACTCCCATCCTCAAGCCCTTGCTCAATGTCAGCAATGGTTAGAAAAGTTTTTACCAGACTCTCAGCTAATTCCCACTAATTCTACTACAGAAGCTTTGAAGTATCTGGACCAAGACCCAACTGCAGCAACCATATCTTCCCCCAGAGCATCTCAATTATACAATCTACCAATTCTCGCCTCTGAAATCAACGATTATCCTGATAACTGCACTCGATTTTGGGTATTGAGTTTGCAACCGACTACAGAGGGGAGTCATATTTCCTTGGCGTTTAGCGTTCTGGACGTTCCCGGTACTCTCGTCAAACCACTACAAATTTTTGCCCAGCGAGGAATAAATTTGAGTCGGATTGAGTCCCGTCCCACAAAGCGTTCTCTCGGGGAGTATATTTTCTTTATTGACCTGGAGGCTAGCGAACAAGAAGCATCATATCAAGAAGCTTTAGTCGAACTAGCTGCTAGCACGGAAGTATTGAAAATATTTGGTAATTACAGCATCTTGCCAATTAATTCTCCTACAGTAGAAAATTTTTAATTGGGCAAGGCATCTTTGAGCGCAGTACGAGCAGCCAGGTGATTGCGAGTAGAAGTGAGAATTTCTTCTTCTCTTTCCAAGCGAGTAGCAGTATCATCCATCTCTAAAAGTGCCTGCTGTTCTAAAGCGACCCCATAAAGATTGCTTGCTACCCAATAAGACAGTTCTCTCGGTAAGTCGGGAAGGTCATCTGGTAGTTCTATTTTTTGATCCGTTAACTTAGCAGAAAGATGGACTACATCTCGAAGTAACTTTTCCACCTTGATTGCCATTGGTTTTAAGTCCTTGACAGGAGATTTATCTTCAATCCATTCCACTAAACCAACGCGATAGGGTTTTTCCCGAACATATTCCAGAACCCGAAACCGCTGCTGTCCGAGAGTGAGCATTTTCATTCGGTCATCCGGTAAGCGTTGATAATGAATAATTTCCGCGCAGCAGCCAATGTTGGCAATTTGTCCTTGAACTGGGTCAATCATCAACACGCCAAAACGGCGATCGAGATCCAGAATCGTGTTCATCATGATTCTGTAGCGGAATTCAAAAATATGCAAGGGTAGGGGCCGACCGGGAAATAGAACCACCTCGGGTAATGGAAATAAGGGTAGTTCTCTCACAGCAATAGAGGATGATGCCATTTTAGTTTCGAGTGCAGGATAATCGCTATACTCTTTTACTTTAACGGATTTTTACGACGGGGGTTATATCAGCGATAGGTAAATCTCGCGTGGTCCCGTAGGGTGGGTTAGGCGCTGACCTAAATTTTAATAAAAAAAGTTGAATCATTTGCTGCGCCGTAACGCACCAGCTGGGATTTAGCTGAAGTTATATTTTATATCAAATCTAAAAATGTTTGCCACAAATAGTTGATTCTATTGTAGGTAAAGCACAAAAAACTAGAATCCGTCCTTACAGCCTAATTTAATCAGATTGAGAATAACATGTTCCACCGTCCAAAAATAAAGGCTGCCTCTGGGGTTTTCGGAAAGTTTTCCATGGTTGGCTATTTACTCTATCGACATAGTTTGAGGGCAAAGGAAAAAAGCTGTAGTGTTAAGTTTTGTAAAGCAATTCAACACTTCTGTTCTAGACTTTGTTATCGGTTGCTTGCACTGAGCTACGCGAGAGTGTTGGTTATTTGTTGTTAGTTCTTAGATTCTACAATGCCTTGGTTGACAATGCCTTGGTTGACGGTCCAACAGCGATCGCGATCGCTCTCATTCGACCTAATTTCTATTTAATCTAAATAATATAGACTAAAAATAGCTTATAAAACTGTGCATAGAAGTTGTCTCTCTCATGGGAGTTGGGTTGACGTTGAATACGTACTAAATTCTATTATACACCTTAAAAGAACTAATCAAACTTTTAATGATTGAGCCAAAGCAGTTTTTATTGTTTTGATTAACTCCTCCGTTGTCCAAGGCTTGTGCAAGCAATCATATAAGTTAGCTTGTTTTTTTGCCCGTTCGATCGCCTCTTCTTTAGCTTGCCCGGTGAGCATTAATTTGACTATATGTGGATATTTTTGATGCACTTGAATCAGAAATTCATCTCCTTTCATCCCCGGCATCAACCAATCGGATACTATAATCAATATCTTTATTTCTTCTTCATCCAGTTCTTCGAGTATTTCCAGGGCTTCATCTGCACTTTCGGCCAATTCGTAAATGTAAGTATCTTCAAAGGCTTGTTCCAGTTCTATTTCTAAGCTTTTCAAAATTGCTATTTCATCATCGACACATAAAATTGCTGCTTTAGACATTGGTTGTTGGTTGTTTGTTATTTGTTGCTTGCACTGAGCGCTTGCCCTGCACGCCGAAGTGTTGGTTATTTGTTGGTTTGTTATTTTTCGTGATTGCTAATTGTGGTGTTGCTGGCCGCTATAGGTAAAGATACTGTGAATATGGTGTTTCCAGGGAGTGACTGGACTTCTATTTTACCTTGATGTTTATCAATAATTTTTTTGACAATATTTAAACCTAAACCGCTGCCTTCTCCCGCTACTTTTGTAGTAAAGAATGGCTGGAAAATTTTGGGTATTATCTCTGGGTCAATGCCTTTACCAGTATCCCTAATCTTAACTTGAATCCAATAGTCTTGTTTGCTTACTTCAATGGTTAGAGTTCCGCTGTCCCCCATTGCTTGAATCCCATTGTGAACTAGATTAGTCCACACTTGGTTTAATTCGTCTGGATAACAGAGGATTGCTGGTAAGTCTGGAGCGTAATTCTTGATTACTTCCACTCCTCTTTTCAGTAGATTATGATAAAGGATTAATACCGTTTCAATCCCTTCGGGAATATGTGCTTTTACTTTTTCTTCTGATAAGTCGTAACGAGCGTAGGTTCTAAGGGCAAATACCACTTTAGCTGCTTTTTCTGAGGCAGTGGCGATAGTTCTGGTACTACTTTGGACTTTGGCAAATTGATCGGCAACTTTTAAAATCTCCTCCCCATAGGGATCTTTAATCAGTCCTAGGAATTCTTCTATGTTTTCTGTGATGCCAATACTAACTAGAAGATTGGCGATCGCTTCTGATTTTTCAATCTGATGTAATTCTAATTGCTTTATTAGATTCTTTTTTATTTTCCGTGTTTCTCTGGTAGATAAATGGTTATCTTTTTGCGTTAACTTTTCCAGCAATAATTGAAAAATAGTCTTTTCTTGTTTGAGATATGTCTTGAAAAAAATCAGGCAAATTAGGTAAATGATTTTCCCAAAAATTAGCTATATTTCTTGCAGAGGAAGTAATTGCTCCTAAAGGAGTATTAATTTCGTGGGCTACTCCAGCGACTAATTGTCCCCGTGCATTTTCTCTGATTGAATTAATCCTTCTTGGGTGGCTTTCAATTCTTCCAATGTTTTGGCCAAGTCTTGATTTTTTTGTGCTAATTGCTCGTTTTTATCTTGGAGATTTTTTTGTAACTGCTGCAAAGCGACATGAGTTTGTACCCGCGCTAATACTTCTTCCAGTTGGAAGGGTTTAGTAATGTAATCCACTCCACCCACACCAAAGGCTTTGACTTTATCGAGGATGTCGGATAAGGCACTGATAAAGATAACCGGTGTTTTGCTAGTGCTTGGATCTCCTTTCAACTTGCGACAGACTTCATAACCATCCATGTCTGGCATGCTAATATCTAGTAGAATAAGGTCTAGTTTCTGATTTTGGGCAATTGTTAAAGCCTCATTCCCGTTCTTTGCAGAACTGACAGCGTAGCCTTCTTCAGTTAAAATTCCCTTTAACAGGCACAAATTAGCTAGGGTATCGTCAACAACTAATATATTCGCTTTTATTAATGTTTCTCTCATGATTAACCTCTCGGGAAAACGGAAACCG
>JH610505.1 GCA_000252485.1 Prochloron didemni P4-Papua_New_Guinea
TTTCCCCCCCAGTGGGGGGACCAAGGGGGGGAGCGGATGAAGTCGAAGTGCAGTGACCACGGATTTATCCGCCGTGAAATTGATAGCTATATCCATCTTTGCGATGAATAGCTTGGCAATATTTATAGCTAATCCCTGACACCCTGCCTAAAGAGTAGTAATATCAAAAGAACCGGTTTTTCTCGTTGCTATTCTACCTACGTAAGTACCTATTTTTTTACCCTTAGTTACAACAGCTTTTACAATATCCCCCGTTTGGAAACCCTTGTGAATTTTCTTTCTAGAGTTATGACGAATTGGAAACCCATATTTATTTGTCCCGCATATCTGACGCTTTCCATGTCCCTTGGCTGCAATTAACAAAGATTGATAATCCTCAATATACAAAGCCTCAACCTTACCAACATTTGCAGCATCCAGCCAATGAGTTTTTGGTAGGTTTTGGCGGCAACGGTTGTATTTAGTCAAACCGCCCGAACCTACTTCAACCGGAAGTCCAATTAATTTCAGTTCGTCGTGCAACTTCCACCGAGTTGCATTGACTGCTGCTGCATCTGCTAATGGTTTTTTGGCTTGAGATATAATACGCTTGAGAACATTGGGTTTACTTGATAGAAACTCTTCTATTTCAAGATTTCCTTTAGCTTGATTGCAATTATGACAAGCCATCGCTAGATTAGAGACTCTATGGTCACCTCCCTTTGATTTTGGCTTAATATGTTCAATCTCTAATCGTGTATTATTTGCCTCACAATAGGCACAAGTTCTATTCCATTTTTCCAAAAGATATTCCCGCAGTTCATAGCCATATAAAGTCCCTTGTTGGTATTCAATCCCAGAGATTTCAGGATTTAGCATCTTCTGAGTATCAAACCTAACTAGTTCTTGGGAAATACCAGTTACTGGACAAAATTTAATTAGTTTGTTGACCCAAGTCAAAATATTATAGACCCGCGACATTAAGCTGGGAGCCAGCCAACCCTTTGGTCTCTTTCTATTAAGAAATCTGGGCTGACGATACCGAGTTTTACGGTTGCGACGGGAGCGTCTAAGCTGTCTCCTGGAAGTTAAAGCTTCTCTGATTTGGAACCCTCTATGAGTTAGCTCCGCACCCCAGATAACTCGGTTACCTTGAATGAGCGCCAACCCTGTTGTTTTAGCCCCTGGATCTATTTTTAGTTGATGGTCATGAGTGGAGCAATTTTCTTCCTCTAAGTCTTTGATGATGATGGTAAATGGATATCTTCTAAGCACTTTGGCCCTTCCTGATTTCAGCAATTTTCTTGCTCTAGCAGGGTGACATGGGTCTAGTGGTTTTCGGTTTTTATCCAAAACGAATACACGCATAATGTGAATACTCCTATTGCTAGGGTTCAGTTCGCTTCGTCAATGTTTTAAGAGCTTGTTGAGCTTGCTGCACTGCCTTACCCCTCGTAAAGCTGTTTAACAACAAGCGACAGGGCCATGAACTAGCGACGCATTCGTGGGTGTCATCGCTCAAAAAACGTAGTCCACTAATGGACTTAGACTGGTCAGCTATCCTAGGAGGGAGGCACGAAGCCCCGCCTCTTCAGAGCGGGGTGCTGACTTGGTTTTTATATTTTACTTCTCCAATTACATGGGTAGAGATACAATGTTTTTAGCTCTAGCACTTTTTTGCAAGTTTTGCAAGTTTACATGGGCAGGACTTACGCAGAAACCGGGTAACTCTGCCGAAAAATCAGCTTTCAAGCGCTCGCGAAGCGATCTGCGAAGAGTACGCGCAGCGCCGCTGAAGAGCGATAACACACTTTTAGAATGGTAGCTTGCGGTTGATTCTCATCTTGCGGTTGACTGTCTTTCATGTATCCTGATTCAGAGTGAAGTAAAAGACCGTACCAACACCAAGTTGAGATTCAAGCCAGATGTTTCCGCCGTGACGCTGGACAATTTTCTTGCAACTTGCCAAACCAATACCCGTACCTGGGTATTTGCCTTCTGTTTCCAGACGTTGGAAAATGCCAAAGATACGTTGGAAATTTTTTGGTTCCATGCCAATCCCATTGTCTTCAATGCGGAAACGCCATTTGTCTTCTTCTAATTCTACCCCAATTCTAATCTCAGGGGAAACATCTGGGGGGCAAAATTTGAGAGCGTTGCTAATGAGATTTTGAAATAGTTGAATCAGTTGGGTTTCATTCCCCATAACCTGGGGTAAATGTTCCCGAATCACCTTTCCTTTCTTTTCGGCGATCGCTATTTGCAAGTTGGCGAGGACTTTATCCAGAACCAGATTACAATCTATTGGTTTTAATTTTTGGCGAGGAGTACCCACCTTGGAATAGGTTAGTAAGCCCCTAATCATTTCTCTCATTCGCAGTCCGGAAGCAATGAGGGTGGACAAGGAGTCTTTCGCGAACTCGTTCATTATCTCCTCATAATCTAGCATCAGGATTTCTGCCAAACCAATAATACTTTGTAATGGCTGTTGTAAGTCGTGGGAAATGACATAGGCAAATTGTTCTAAATCTTCATTAGAACGCATTAACTCCCCATTTAATTCTTCCAATTTTGCGGTGCGTTCTTTTACTTTTTGCTCTAGAGAAGCATTTAATTCCTGGAGTATTTTGTTTTGGCGAGCTAATTGGCGATCGCGTTGGTAGCTGCGCAATGCTTCTTTGAGAGTTAGAATCAGGTCTGTTCCTTCCCAAGGCTTGGCTATATAGCGATAGAGGTTTGCCTCGTTTACTGCATTCCCTACTGCTTGAATATCTGCTTGTCCGGTTAACATTATTTTGAGGATTTTCGGATATTCCTGATGAATCTTAATTAACAGTTCATCTCCTTTCATCCCCGGCATAATATAGTCCGCTATGGTGACGGCAACTTGACAATCATCTTCTACCAACGACCATAGTACTTCTAAGGCTTCTTCTCCGCTTTCTGCCGTTTCAATTACATATTTGTCCTCTAGAGCTGTTTCCAGTTCTATTTTCAAACTATCTAAGATGGTTTGTTCGTCATCTACACAAATAATTGCTAGTTTATCCATAAATTATAGTAGTTGATAGTTGACAGTTGATAGTTGATAGTTGACAGTTGATAGTTGACAGTTGATAGTTGACAGTTGACAGTTGACAGTTGATAGTTGATAGATAGTGCTAACCAACATATATCAATGAGCAATGAACTATTAACAATCAATAATTATAATTTTTATTATAGTAATATTTTTTTTACAAAATATCTTACAAGTTTCTGATATTACATTTTGTGACCGACAAGTAAAAAACTGATAACTGGTAACTGGTAACTGGTAACTGGTAACTGGTAACTGAAAAGCTATCATGCGCTCAGTAATATCGTTAGCAATGGATAGCAGACATTCTTCTCCTCGCAAATTAATAATTTCTAAGGATAACAATCCTGTTCTAACCTGACCCGATCTATCGCGAAACTGGAATTCGTAGTTATTTACTGTTCCTTGTTTGTTTATAATCATGAAGAGGCGATCGCGGTCTTCTGCATTTCTCCAAAAATTCAGTTCCATAGCAGTACGACCGATGATTTCTTCTCTGGGATAACCAATGGCCCGACAAAAGCTATCATTTACTTCTAAATGCTTCCCATCTTTGCGGGAAGTAATGGTCATGGAGTTGGGACTGGAACGGAAGGCTTTGGCAAATTTCTCGAACGAAAACCCAAGGCTAGTTCTGCTTCTTTTCTCTTCTCTAATACTGTTTCCAATTCTTTATTTTTTCTTTCCAGCTCTTGGGTGCGTTCTGCTACTTGCTGTTCCAAGGTAAGATTGTATTCTTGCAGCAGTTTTTCTGCCTCTCTAACTTCGGCATAAAGTTGGGCATTGGCAATAGCTATGGCCGCTTGTCCCGATAGCAATTTTAGTACTTTTAATCTATCGGGAGTAAAAGCACCATAAGTGAGATTATTCTCTAAATAGACAATGCCCATCAGTTTACCTTGATGAAGCAGACTATAACAAAGAATTGATTTACTCTGATGATCTATAATATAAGGGTCTCGGGTAAAATTTCCCAATCTTGCCCCATCGTTCAAAACTATAGTTTTTCCAGTACGAACAACATAGTTAATAATGGATGAGGGCAGGTTATTTTCTATTGCCAGAGAAAATAGAGAAATTAGATTATTTCTCTGCCGCAATTTAGCAGCCATTTCATCCCTCTGGAAAATCTTTCCAGTTTCTCCTTTTAATTGCCCAACTAGTTGACTCCAGATTTTGGTATAATCTAATTGAAATTCTTGTTGTAATTGCGCGATTAAATCCAGGTATTCTTGCTGTTGGCTAGCCACAGATTCCAGGGGTTCTCCCACTAGAAATAAATGAGCGCAATAGTTACTAGCACCATAGCAAGCCCATTCTATTTGTCCTGTTTCCAAACCTCTTTGTACCGTTGCGTTGAGATCCGCAATGGTTTGTCTGACTAGTTGTTGGCGGTGGGCGTAAAATAATTCTTCTACTTGAGGACGAATCGCTCTAGTCTCAAATTGGTCTAATAAGCGCAAAGCTAATTGTCCTTGTTGGTAGCCAGAGGACAAATCTCCCAGGCGATGGCATAGGAGCAATCCGTGATAAACGTAAGCTAAGGGAGCATAGGTCGAATTGCCATAATTGAGACACAAGTCCACCATAGTGTAAATGATTGAGGGAAACAGTGGTGGATTGCCGATTTGAGCGGCAAGAACGATACCGCTTAAGATTTTCATTGCTGCCAGTTGCGAGGGTTTGTGACAGTCAGCTAAAATATTCACCTATCTACCACTATCTATTAATCTGTGGTAGATTAGAAGAATGGCACTTGTACCACTCCGTAAGGCAGTCGAACTTACGGGACTCTCCAAAAACACATTGAGGAAGTATGCGGACAATGGGACAATCAGATGCTCCAAAACTCCGGTCCGAACCAGACTCTTTGATCAAAGGGATTTGCTCAGGTTCGGATCAAGACGGACAGAATCTGATCGACTTCGTCAATGCACAGTGTGCTACTGCCTCCTCGGCAGCACCAAACAAAGAGACGACCTCGCTCGTCAAATCGCCTACCTCCACGGACTCTTCCCAGACGCAGAAATCATCAAGGACATCGGATCAGGGCTCAACTACAAGAGGAAAGGGCTTAGGGCCATACTGGAACGAGTTGTGTGCGGAGATAAGCTCACGGTTATTGTTACCTGTAGAGACAGACTTACCCGATTC
>JH610506.1 GCA_000252485.1 Prochloron didemni P4-Papua_New_Guinea
TATCAAAAAAGGCGATCGCTTTCATATATATATGGGTTAATTAAAATATGTCCTAATCTAAAAACGCACTACTCTATCGATGGATTTTGGTAGGGTGCGGCACTGCCCACCAAAGGGAAACTGCTGCTACACCAAAGTAATATCTGAAAGAGCGATCGCTTATCTCAATCAAAAAACGCGATCGCTATCTAGCAAATATTTTTTAATTAGACTAATATTTTTTTTAATAAGGTACTTTATTCTATAACAGTGTCTGGAGATTCTCCCGAATCTAGATAATTAACAATTATTTGGTCTAGTATAGGATAATCTAGGAGTTTAAAGAATCAGGAAGGCCACCTATGGTGAGGTATGGCCTTTATCGGTCATGCTCTTTCTTAAAGATTCGTCACAATACTCTAGCCTAAAGCCTCCCTCGTCCTTTACTCTAGCAATTGTTACTTTTATTGAAAGCAATAGATGAAAGCACCTACCTCCCACAAAAAAGCGAAAGCCCTCAAACCTGGCAGCCGTCGTCCGGCAAAAGAACTTTGCAGCGAGTGCGGTCTCTGCGATACCTATTACATTCATTATGTCAAGGAAGCTTGTGCTTTTCTCAATCAGCAAGTTAAGGAATTGGAACTTCAAGCCCACGGACGCAGTCGCAATCTGGATCGGGAAGACGATCTGTATTTTGGCGTTCACCAAGATATGATGGCGGCGCGGAAAAAAGAACCCATTCCGGGCGCTCAGTGGACAGGAATTGTAAGTACGATCGCTTGCGAAATGTTGAATCAGGGTCTTGTGGAAGGAGTAGTGTGCGTTCAAAATACCAAGGAAGACCGCTTCGGACCTATGCCAGTAATAGCCAGAACGCCAGAGGAAGTGCTGGCAGCAAGGGTCAATAAACCCACACTCTCTCCCAATCTCTCCATCCTAGAGCAGGTAGAACAGTCGGGAATGAAGCGTTTGTTAGCCATTGGGGTGGGCTGTCAAATTCAAGCTTTGCGGGCAGTACAGCAGCAGTTAGGCTTGGAAAAGCTCTATGTTTTGGGTACGCCCTGCGTGGATAATGTCACCCGTGCGGGGCTGCAAAAGTTTCTGGAAACTACTAGCAAATCTCCCGATACAGTGGTGCATTACGAATTCATGCAGGATTTTCGGGTTCATTTTAAGCACGAAGATGGCTCCATAGAAAAGGTTCCTTTTTTTGGGCTGAAGACTAACCAACTGAAAGATGTTTTTGCTCCTTCTTGCATGAGTTGCTTCGACTATGTCAACTCTTTGGCAGATTTGGTGGTGGGTTACATGGGAGGTACTTTTGGTTGGCAATGGATCGTGGTGCGCAACGATACGGGAAGGGAAATGCTGGAGTTAGTGAAGTCTCAACTGAATACCCAACCTGTTATCTCGAAGGGCGATCGCGCTTCTGCCGTACAGCAGAGCATTCCTGCCTACGATAAAGGGGTGACATTACCCATGTGGGCGGCAAAAATGATGGGAGTAGTCATTGAGAAAATTGGTCCAAAGGGTTTGGAATATGCCCGTTTTTCCATTGATTCTCACTTTACTCGCAATTATTTATACGTCAAGCGCAATCATCCTGAAAAGTTAGACGCTCACGTGCCAGAATATGCCAAGAAAATAGTGGGACAATATAAATTGCCGGAGTAATTAGTTGTTGGTTGTTGGTTGTTTGTTATTTGTTGTTTGTTATTTGTTATTTGTTATTTGTTATTTGTTATTTGTTTATGAATTTTGGCTGCTGTTTTCAATCAGAAAATGCTTTCTTAAAATCACCAATATATCAATCGTAGTATTCATGATATCATAGTTTGTTGTTTGTTGATGGTAGTTAT
>JH610507.1 GCA_000252485.1 Prochloron didemni P4-Papua_New_Guinea
GATATGCTTTCTTAAAATCCCCAATATGTCAATCATAGTATTCATTCAATCATAGTTTGTTGCTTGCACTGAGCGGAGCCGAAGTGTTTGTTGTTATTTCTTTTTTGTTTTTTGGAACATTTGCTGTGGGTCCTAAGTCAAGAGTAATGTAAATGCTAAACTAGCGATCGGCATAATTCAGCGGTATCATGAAAAAAACATTCTTGCTCCTAGCTTTCTTCTTCCCTACCATCCTAGTCCAACTCCCTTCATCCGCTGAAAACAACCAATATCCCCAAGAATATGTGGCTGACTATATGAATAGCTGTGCGGAAAATGCGATCGCCAGAGGTTTACCTCCTGAAATGGCTCCAGAATTGTGCAGTTGTACCATTAACAAGTTCCAAAGCAAATATACTTTAGACCAATTTACCCAACTGCGTCAACAAGCGGATGCTAACGAACCGGAGGTGGTAGAAAGTTTCCTAGAAGTAGGCTTTCAATGTGTAGAAAACATGCTCTATAACAACAAATAATATATTGCCTGTAGTTTTATATAAATTACTTCAAACAACCAACACTTCGACGACCCTCTGTGCAGGCAACAAATAACAAATAACCAACAACAAAAACAAAAGCGCCCCCTAGAGGACGCTTTTGGAATCTAATAGACCATTAGAATCTTACCCGTTGATGGAAGGCGCAGTCAAATATCAAGGG
>JH610508.1 GCA_000252485.1 Prochloron didemni P4-Papua_New_Guinea
AGGTTAGCGCGGTTCAATACATCTGCCCAGGTAGCAATTACATGACCTTGAGAGTCTAGAATTGACTGGTTGAAGTTGAAGCCGTTCAGGTTGAACGCCATGGTGCTGATGCCCATTGCGGTGAACCAGATGCCGATTACTGGCCATGCACCCAAGAAGAAGTGCAGAGCGCGGCTGTTGTTGAAGGATGCATATTGGAAGATCAGACGACCGAAGTAGCCGTGAGCTGCAACGATGTTGTAGGTCTCTTCTTCTTGACCGAACTTGTAACCGTAGTTTTGAGATTCGGTTTCGGTGGTCTCACGTACTAAGGAGGAAGTTACCAAAGAACCGTGCATTGCGGAGAATAATGCTCCACCGAATACACCTGCTACTCCCAACATGTGGAAGGGGTGCATCAAGATGTTGTGCTCTGCTTGGAACACGAACATGAAGTTGAAGGTTCCGCTGATACCCAAAGGCATGCCATCGGAGAAAGAACCTTGGCCTACGGGGTAGATCAAGAATACTGCGGTTGCTGCAGATACAGGTGCGCTGTAGGCTACGCAGATCCAAGGACGCATTCCTAAGCGGTAGCTGTACTCCCACTGACGACCCATGTAAGAGAAGATTCCAATCAAGAAGTGGAATACTACTAACTGGTAAGGTCCGCCATTGTAGAGCCATTCATCCAAGGATGCTGCTTCCCACATGGGATATAAGTGCAGACCGATCGCATTGGAAGAAGGTACAACTGCGCCGGAAATGATGTTGTTTCCGTAGAGCAAAGAACCTGCTACTGGCTCACGGATTCCATCGATGTCTACTGGAGGTGCAGCGACGAAAGCGATGATGAAGCAGGTAGTTGCGGTGAGCAGGCAGGGAATCATCAGGACACCGAACCAGCCTACATACAGGCGGTTGTCGGTGGAGGTGATCCAGCTGCAGAACTGCTCCCATGCCGAAGCGTTTTCACGCTGTTGGAGGGTAGTTGTCATGTGCTTATGATTGCTATTGAATTATCAAGGT
>JH610509.1 GCA_000252485.1 Prochloron didemni P4-Papua_New_Guinea
TCTCAACCTATGTCTCTATATTAATGAGTATTTTTTCTTTTGTCAAGGCTTTTTACGAAATGTTTCTTAATGTAAAGTATAATTATTGCTTATCGTGAGAAAACACCGTCTCACCGGTCACTGGTCACTGGTCACTGGTTACTGGTCACTGGTCACCGGTCACTGAACTGCTATAACCTCCAGCAACCGCTCAATCTGCCACTGGGTATGACTTGCCATCACGGAAATACGAAGGCGACTGGTAGGTACGGTAGGAGGACGGATGGCGGGAGCAAAAATACCTAGTTCCAGCAATTTTTCCCCCATTGTCAAGGCCGCCGCCGCATCTTTCAGCCCCAAACAAATTATTGCCGATGCCGATGGCAACAGATCCAAGCCAGACAGACCTTGTTTCAATCTATTAATATTAGCCCACAACTGTTTTATTAACTGAGGTTCCTGTCTTACTAGCTTAATCGCTTCTAAAGCTGCTGCCGTATCTGCCGGACTGAGAGCGGTAGTATAAATCCAACTGGGAGCGCGATTGCGGAGAAAATCAATTAACTTAGCACTTCCGGCCACGTAACCTCCTAAACTGCCCAAAGCCTTACTCAAAGTTCCTACTTGAATCATGTCCCGATCGCTACAGCCAAAATATTCCCCACACCCAGCCCCAGTCTCTCCCAATACACCTGTAGCATGAGCGTCATCTATCAGCACCATGGACTGAAAAGCTTCTCCTAAAGCCAGCAACTGAGGCAGTGGGCAGACATCCCCATCCATACTGAACACGCTATCGGTCACAATCAAACAGCGACCATATTGCTCTCGCCCTGCTCTTAATTTAGCTTCCAAGTCTTCCAAGTCCCGGTGAAGGTAATTACAAACAGTCGCCCCGCTGAGTTTAGCTCCATTTTTGAGACTGGAGTGGTTGTACTGGTCCGCCAAAATTAAATCCCGCTTCCCCACCAAAGCCACCACCGTCCCCAGATTGGCCAAATAGCCAGAACTGAAAACTAAAGCAGCTTCTGTTTGTTTCCAAGAGGCGATCGCCCTTTCCAGTTCCCCGTGCAACTCCCTGTGTCCGCTCAGTAAGCGAGAACCAGTACTGCCCGTTCCCAACTCCTGAGTTGCCCTCATGGCTGCAGCAATCAGGCGCTGGTCTCCCGCCAAACCCAAATAATCGTTGCTGGCAAAATTAATAACTTCCCGACCGTCCAACTCCACTACCGGTCCAGGTGGCCCTTCAATAGTTCGCACAGAGCGATACCAGTTAGCGCGGCCAATAGTAGCGAGGGATTTTGCCAACCAACCGTAAGCAGGGGAAACCCCCCCAGGGGGAGGGGGGTTTGGAGGGGTGGAATTGGGGATTGGTTCTTTTTAGATTTTATACCCATTTTGCACCATTTGTGTCAACAACCAATTGGCTGCAGTGGCGCGGCGAGTTTGTCGCGGCCCGAACTCCCCTATCTTATAGCCTTTGAAGCCCAATTTTTCTTTCAAAAATTGTTTATTTTCTTTGGGAATCGAACGGGTAAGTTGGACCGTAGGAGGACGGTTAGCGATAAAATCCGGCGGTTCTGGATAGGGTTCTCGCCACTCAGGTGGAACCTGGCTGCTATCCCATTTTTCTTCCGATTCCTGGTAGCGATAGCCCAGATAGTGCCAAACTAATTGATTGACAGTAGCATCATCTATCTCTTCGTTCAGGATTTTCCAAATTGTATCTTGATTCAAGGGTGGCAATTCAAACATGTCCAGCAATAACAAACAACAAACAACAAACACTTCGGCTACCCTTCGACTACGCTCAGGGCAAGCGCTCAGTGCAGGCAACCAACAACTAACTTGGATTATTTTAGCCATAGGAGTGGTGGCGGTATCTACTGCAGCAATATTTATTCGTCTCTGTTTAGAAACAGCGGGAGAGCGATCGGTAGGTTTCAGTCTTTTTATTGCTGCTTCTCGTCTTGGGATAGCCTCACTGATTATATTACCAGCTTGGCGAACTATTAGGCAACAGCAAGTTTCTCTTAAAGCATATTACTATGCAGTGGCCGCTGGTATTTGCTTGGCACTGCATTTTGCCAGTTGGACCAACTCTCTTTCTTTCACTTCTATTGCTGCTTCTACTACTTTAGTCACAACTAATGCCATTTGGGTGCCATTATTTTCTTGGCTTTGGTGGAGAGAAAAACCCAATAACATGACAATATGGGGAATTCTGATCGCCTTTTGCGGAGGAATTTTAATTGCTGCCAGCGATACCAGTGGAGGTGGAAGTAATAGTAATCCTCTCTTAGGAGATTTCCTAGCTGTAGTAGGTGCTTGGATGGTAAGTTGGTATGTCCTTTTTGGCAGAGAAGCCCAGCGAGCTGGTTTAAGCATAGCTAGCTATAGTGCAATAGTTTATACTACAGCAGCTTTGGTACTTTTCCCTCTACCTTTCCTGTTTGGTTCCGGTTACTTAGGCTATCCCCAAGCAGTTTATTTCTATATTCTAATGTTGGCAATGATACCTCAATTAATCGGTCACACTAGTTTGAATTTTTCCTTGCGTTTTATTTCTTCCACTTTGGTGACCTTAGCTGTTTTATTTGAACCCATCGGTTCTAGCTTCTTGGGGTGGTTGATTTTTGGCGAAGTACCCTCAAGGTTAGTTTTGGTGGGAGGGATTTTCTTGTTAGTTGGAGTTGCTATGGCGATTGTTTCAACCAAGAAGAGCAAATAGTTGTTGGTTGTTGGTTGTTGGTTGTTGGTTGTTGGTTGTTTGTTATTTGTTGTTTGTTGTTTGTTGTTTGTTTCTAGGTTGAGAAGATTTTATAGGGTTCCTTGGTCAATATGTACACCTATAAACCTGCGGACTGCTTCCAAACCTATTTCTGATGAGCGAACAAGTATGAGAAATGCTATATATACTGGCCCTTTTAGTGTTTATATGAATTAGGAAAATATTTGCTACAAATAGTTTATAACTCGTAGGTTGGGTTGAGGTAACGAAACCCAACAGCACCAAGTTGTGTTGGGCTTGCCCTGCCCTTCGGCTACGCGGTCAGAGAGGGTCGTCGAACTGCAGGGACCGCGTAGTCGAAGGGTTTCCCTATCGCTCAACCCAACCTACAAGTACTTATAAAACTATTGTATCTGTAGCAAACATTTTTAGATTTGATATTACTATTTCCTCAGAGCAACCGCAGGTTGCAGTATAACTATCAACTGTCAACTATCAACTGTCAACTGCTATATGCTTTATAAATGACGATGCCGTCGGAAACATATCAAACCCCTACCACAGGTAACAAGACTCGGGAAGGATTATTAACCCCAGAACTCACCGTTAGAGTTATAATACTAGCAGCCATCAATCCCATATCCTTAGCTGATTCATCAATTCCGGGATTAACAGGATAAGCGGGAAAACAAGCAGCACTCAAACTCAGGCGCAACCGCTGTCCTTTGGCTATACAAACACAAGTTGCTTGTAAAGGGATTACCACAGGTTTTTCTTCCCCATTAACCCGTTTATATCCTTGACTAAAATTATAAACCTTGCCATGGGTTTCATCCACTGTAGAAAGAACGGCACAGAGGTCAAAACTAGGTACGTCTGCGGAACAATATATTTCTACTTCTACTTTTCCAGCTAGATGCAAATCTAACTCTAAAACTGGGGAAGTATAGGTTAAAATATCGCTGCGACAATCTAAACCAGAACGGTCAAAAGAACCAGCAGGAGAGGAAGCATGTCCTCCTAAAGCAGGAACTGGTCGCCAAGGGTCGTGAACTAAAATGTCTTCCCAATCTAAACTATCGAAATTATTTAAATTATTTTTATCTTTCTCCTTCACTAAAGAACCAGCATCTTCCCTCATACTAGCCAAGCCATTGCTAGTAAGATAATAAGATACGGGATTGGCACTGGGAAACTGCTGGAAATAGCGCCATTTGTTGCTCCCCATACTAAATAGTTTGACTGGCTGGGATTTGGGGCTTTCAATACCTTTGAGAATGCGATCGAACCATTTAATTTGCAACTCATCTACGGGACTGACGGCTTCTGGACCGTAGTCTACCGCCCCCTGTTTCCGTCCCCAAGGCAAATGAGCCCAAGGACCAACAATTAAATGTTGAGGAAATTTGCTCCTGGCAGACATTTCTTCATAAAGATTGAGCGTTCCCCGAAGATAGGGGTCGAACCAACCGCAAATATGTAGCATAGGCAGGTCTACATCCGAAATAAAAGTTTTCGGAGAAAGTTCTTGCCAATATGAGTCGGGATCGGGATGATTTAACCAGCTATAGTAAAAATTACTGGGGGTGTACTTCCGGAAACTCTCGGTGGTAAAAATAGATGGATTGTGTAAGGGAAGATTGCGGGATGCGGCGTAAAGGGTCTGATATGCCAGGTAATCCTTCTTGATACGGGCTGTTTCTGCGGCTAACTGCACTGCCCACCCCAAGTTAGCCTGCAAGCAAAAAGCACCATTTTCATAGGCCCAGTCTCGATATAAGTCATAGGCGATCGCCCCCGGACAAATAGTTTTCAGAGCTGCAGGACGGCTGGCCGCAGCATATAGTTGGGTCATGCCCTGATAAGAAAAGCCGTACATGCCCACATTCCCAGTACTACCAGTCAGTTGGGCTGCCCAGTTAATTGTATCCGCTCCATCTTCCTTTTCCCGGGCAAATAGCTCAAATTCTCCCTCAGAAGTTCCCCGACCTCGCACGTCCTGTATGACGACGATGTAACCTCGGGCTGCGTACCACTTGGGATGGGCGTAAACTACCGTAGAGGCGATCGCCCTCCCGTAGGGTTGGCGCATCAGCAGTACCGGCAACCGCTCGTGGGTTTGAGGACGGTAGATATCTGCATCCAACCGCACTCCGTCGCGAGTCCACATCGATACTGTTTCTTGCTGGACTTTTCCTGCTTTCAAGGGATTTTGACTTGGCATATTTAGGCAATACAGTTGCTATTCTAGCTTGTTCCTCATCACAGATAGTCTATTTTTGGGATAATGGCAATGATATGGAAACCGACCTCTAAACCTATTTAGTATGGGTGTGGTCCAAAGTAGTTGTTTGGGGTTAAATATCTATTGATTATATCAAATCTAAAAATGTTTGCTACAGATACCTGTTCTAGTGAATTGGATTTCAGCCAATTCGCCGGGTTTCTCCTATTATTTTAAGGGTTAATGCTAAAATTTTGGCCTATTCCCGGTTTCTCAACCACGGGATAACCTCAATCTATACTATGATGGGGGAAACTATTTGTAGCAAACATTCTCGTAATTCATATTAGATGTGGGGGGG
>JH610510.1 GCA_000252485.1 Prochloron didemni P4-Papua_New_Guinea
GATGTGGGGTAGCCCTCTGGGCTGCCTCTAAGAATAAACCGCGACTATTGAGAATATAAAATTCAATTGTTTTTGATTATATCGATAGATGTTGTGGTGGGCAATGCCCACCCTACTAAAAAACTCTATCAACTAATGAAAGAACACACCCGTTTAGTATTGAAATTAAAAATTAAGAGAAGATTATAAAATCCCTTCTCAAGCCAATGTATTTTATGCCCTTGGAGCGGGACGAATGCCGTAATGGCGATAGTGCCAATAATCTTTCATGATTTTGTCGTGGTCGAAACAGAGATTAGAAGGCATTTCCCATTGGGGAAAAATACCTAAACTTTTCGCATCGTCAGCAGCTTGGGGTTCCCCCTTCGCCGTAGCAATAAATACTACACTGAGGGTATGGTTCCGAGGATCGCGGTTCGGTTCTGAATAAACTTGGAATTGTTCTATGAGTTCCACTGCAAGAGAAACCTCTTCTTCTGCTTCTCGCCTTGCTGCTGTTTCTACTGATTCTCCATAGTCTACAAATCCCCCTGGAATAGCCCAGCCATAAGGAGGATTTTTTCTTTCGATTAAGATAATCGGTCGATGGGGTTTGTCAATTAATTCAATAATAATATCTACCGTTGGTGCAGGATTTCGGAAAGTCATTGGATAGTTGATAGTTGATAGTGGATAGTTGATAGTGGATAGTTGATAGTGGATAGTGGATAGTTGATAGTTGATAGTTGATAGTGGATATAGCAACGGGTGTGGTCAAAAGTTTGGGGCTAAATATCTATTTATCAATTGTGGGGTAGCCCTCTGGGCTGCCTAACAATCGCGGGTAAGCCGTGACTATTGAGAATATAAAATTCAACTGTTTGTGACCGCACCCTATAGCAACCTTAGGTTTTTACGGGGTTACGCTCTAAAAATTTGCTCTACAGTTAAATTTAAGTTGGAAAAACTAGGAGATACAATTATATCATCTTGATGAAAAAGATTTACTTGATATTCTCCGTCCATCAAAGAATAAATCGAAATAGTCGGTTGTTTTGGATAACCAATATAACGTTTCCCGCCTAAACCCAAGTAATCCACAACCCAATATTCCTGAATCCCAATTTCTTCGTAATCTCTCACCTTGGTTAAATAGTCATCTCGCCAATTACTACTCACAATTTCTACTACCAAAGGAATAGATTTATTACTTTCTACTGTAGAATATTTATCCCACAAAGACTCATTAACTAGGTTGGGCCGATTTAAGATTAAAACATCGGGGGAATAACCAGATTCACGATCTGGAATTTTCACTAATGCTTGTTTGGGAATAAAATAAGGTAAATTTAAACGGCGAAATTCTAGAGTAAATTCTGTACTTAAAAAGCCAATTATTTCTTCATGTTTTCCTCTGGGCTGCATTTCTTCGATTACCCCGTCGTGCAATTCATAATGTCCTCCGTCTGGTTTCCATTCCACAAATTCTCTAAAAGTTATCGGTTTCGTGACAGCTTGTATCATTAATTTTATCTAGTTCTTGAGTTATTTATATGAAATACAAAAATTTTTGCTACAAATAGCGGCGTTGCATCGTAGTATAGATTCAGGTTATTCCGTAGTTGAGAAACCGGGTTTCTGTCCAAAATTTTAGTATTAATCCTTAAAATAATAGAAGAAACCCGGTTTCTGCTATTAGTAGGTGGCGTTTCATCATTGATATGCCTTTGCTTGACGTAATTTTTCCCGTAATCTATTAAACACTATTTCGACCTCATCCCCTTCTCCTCTTTCTAAAGATTCGATTCCTTCATCTATTTTTAAAACAGTTTCTTCTAACCATCTCTCATAGTCGTCGGCTGTATCACCTTTGTATAAAGCGTGCATGCACATTTTTCTTATCAACCTCTTAATTGTTCATTGTTAATTGTTCATTGGGAATTGCTATAATTGTAATCCTATCATTATAAACTGTGAGAAAATATAAAAATAATATAGTGACAGATAGAAAAAAAATTGTAACCGTCCTTGGTGGAGGCGCTTGGGGTTCCGCTTTAGCTAGTGTAGCAGCTCGCAGTCAGCCTCAAGAAGTGCGCTTGTGGTCCCGTCGCAGTTCCCAAAGCTTAGAATCAGCAGTAGCAGGAGCCGATCTGCTGGTGTCCGCTGTTTCTGTATTAGGAGTTTCCCCCACTATTGAAAAACTTCTGAAAATCGGCATAGACGATCCCCCTATCTTAGTAACAGCCACCAAAGGTTTAGACCCGCTCACCACTCGCACTCCATCCCAAATCTGGCAACAAGCCTTTCCCCATTATCCCGTAGCCGTCCTCTCCGGGCCCAATCTTTCTCAGGAAATCGACAAGGGTTTACCAGCGGCCACAGTAGTTGCTAGTTCCGACTTGGGGGCAGCGGAAACGGTACAAGCCTGTTTCAGTTCAAATAGCTTTCGCGTCTACGTCAATAACGACCCCTTGGGAACCGAGTTGGGGGGAACCTTGAAAAATGTCATGGCGATCGCCGCTGGAGTTTGCGACGGTTTGCAACTGGGAACCAACGCCAAAGCCAGCCTTTTAACCAGAGCCTTGCCAGAAATGATTCGAGTAGGCACTTATTTAGGGGCTAAAAGTTCCACTTTCTTTGGCTTATCCGGTTTAGGAGACTTACTGGCCACCTGCAATAGTTCTCTCTCGCGCAACTACCAAGTAGGTTATAGATTGGCTGGGGGTCAATCCCTTGAGGAAGTTTTAGCTGAGATCAAAAGCACTGCGGAAGGAGTCAATACCACCAAAGTCTTGATTCAAATCGCCGATGGCCAAGGTTTGAGCGTTCCTATTGCGCGGGAAGTTTATGGATTGCTCCAAGGAGAAACCACACCAGAGGAAGCAGTTAAAGCCTTAATGAAACGGAATCCCAAGCCAGAATTTGGGGATTTAGATTTATAGCAGTTGATAGTGGATAGTGGATAGTGGATAGTGGATAGTGGATAGTTGGCAGACCAAATTCCCCCTTTATCTGAAAACAAATCAACCCAATCTAACAACAAACAACCAACAACAAACAACCAACAACTACCAAATCTTCTTTAAATCCAAAACAAATCCTGGTAAAACATCTTCACCAGAAACCGTATTAGGAGATTGAAGTATTTCTACCTCCTGACCGAGACGATAAATTTCCACTTCTTTGTTTTCTCGGTCAATAAACCAACCCAAACGAGCTTTATTCTCCATATATTCTATCATTTTAGCTCTAATTCTTTGTTTAGAATCTATAGGAGAAAGTAATTCTAGGACAAAGTCGGGACATAGGGGAGCAAATTTTTCTTTTTCCTGGGAAGTAAGAGCATCCCATAGTTCTTGTTTCAACCAAGAAGCATCGGGAGAACGTACCGCACCGTTAGCTAGTTGGAAACCTGTAGAAGAATCAAAACAAACTCCTAGTTCGTACTTTTCATTCCAGTTTTCTAGTTGAGCGGCAATTTTAAGATTACGATTGCTAGTTTCTCCTCCTACGGGAGGTATAATAATTATTTCTCCTGTAGCTAAACGCTCGAAACCATAATTACTGTTACGTTGACAAAGCTGGAAAAACTGCTCGTCACTCACTTCCATTATGGGATTAAAATCTAATGTAAATATTGTCATATCCCGGTCCTTTCATCAATAAACAAACAACAAATAACCAACAACCAACAACCAATAACTACCAAATCTTCTTTAAATCCAAAACAAATCCTGGTAGAACATCTTCACCAGATAGAGAATTAGGAGATTTCAGTATTTCTACTTCGCGATCAGAGCGATAAATTTCCACTTGTTTCTTCTTACGGTCAATTAACCAACCTAAACGAGCTTTATTTTTCGTATATTCTAGCATTTTAGCTCTAACTTTTGGTTTAGAATCGCTAGGAGAAAGTAATTCCAAGACAAAATCAGGACATAGAGGAACAAATTTTTCTTTTTGTTCGGCAGTGAGAGCATTCCATCGTTCTTTTCTCACCCAAGAAGCATCGGGAGAACGTTCCGCACCACCGGGTAGTTTGAAGCCTGTAGAAGAGTCAAAAGTAACCCCTAGTTCGTACTTTTCATTCCAGATTTCTAGTTGAGCTGCAATTTTAATATTGCGGTTTCCAGTTTCTCCTCCTGTGGGGGACATAATAGTTAATTCTCCTAAAGCAGAACGCTCAAAACGGTAATCGCGATGTTCTTGACAAAGCTGGAAAAACTCTTCGTCAGTCATTTGAACCGTCGGATTCATGTCTAATGTTATCGTCGTCATAGCACAGTCCTTTCATAGATTTGTTGTTTGTTATTTGTTGTTTGTTGTTTGTTGTTTGTTATTTGTTATTTAAGATTGCGGCCACTTCTTTATCTGTAGGTGCGGGTCGATCCGTTTTTAATAAACCTCCCATCCGTTTAATTGCATCAGAGCGATCTCTTCGAGATCCTTTTTGCGGTGAGGACTTGGAAGTTAGAGTATCTTCAAGAGACTCCATAATAATGCTTGCTAAAGCAAGGCGATCTGTTGGCGATAGCTTGAATACTTCTTCCTTCAATTCTTTTAATAACATGATAGCTCTTTTACTCTTGGTTTAGTAGTCTTAACTTTGGGGATTTTATCCTGTTTGTGTTTTAGACTGTGGACTCTTGACTTGGCTCTCTATAGTGTAGCATTACAAGAAAAGCATAAGCCCGATGAACAAAAAACGAATAACTAACAATCAACACTCTCGCGTAGCTCAGTGCAAGCAACAAAGAACCAACAACAATTAGCGGAGAACAAAAAATCAAATATATTGCCCCCCTTTTGAAGGGGGGATTAAGGGGGGATCGCACCCTCAATAGCCACACAGACCCCATCAAAATTATTCAAAACTTCTTGATTAGTAAATCTGATAACTTTCAAATTATATCCTTCTAATATCTGAGTTCTCTGTCGGTCATATGCTTGACCTTCTGCGGTAAAGTGACTGTCTCCATCAATTTCAATGACTAGCTTCAAGTTCGGACAGTAGAAGTCTACAATGAAGTTATTTATTGGTCTTTGTCGTAAAACTCTAAATTTAAAGTTTCTGAGATAATTGTACCACAGCTTTTTTTCTGCTGGTGTCATGTTTTTCCGTAGTTCTTTTGCTCTCTTAATCAGATCGGGATTGTAAGGAAGATGAAAATCACTCTTGTTTAGATTTGGCATTTATTTACCTCTGTTTTTTTCTTGAAATCTTGGTGGATCCCCCCCAG
>JH610511.1 GCA_000252485.1 Prochloron didemni P4-Papua_New_Guinea
GTTGCTCTGAGTTATTTATAGATTGTAGGTTGGGTTTCGTTGCCTCAACCCAACCTACGAGTTATAAACTATTTGTAGCAAATATTTTTGTAATTAATATAAAAATCTAAAATAGATTTCAACAAAAAACTGGGTTTCTCTCATTATTTTGCGATATCTACCTAAATTTGTTAAAGAAACCCGGTTTCTAACCTTAGCCTTTCATCTAAATTTATTCTACTTTTAATTGTTATATATAGGTATCCTTGGTCATGAGGTACACCTATAAACCTGCGGACTGCTTCTGGACCTATTTCTGGGGTAGCTCACAAGTATGAGAAATGCTATGATACTGGATCATGAGCGTGTTTACTATTTACTCAGAGCAACCAAGGATGCGCAGTATAACTATCAACTGTCAACTATCAACTGTCAACTGTCAACTGCTATATTACAAATTCTCTAGTCTTGTTTATGAGATGAAAAAATCCAATTACACTCAACCAAAAGAAATAAGAGCGATAATTAAAGAAGCAGCTAACGCTTGCCAATCCAAAAATGCAGCAGCTTTTGCGAACTTGTTTACTGAAAATGGAGAAATAATTCTTTCTAACTATAAATTACAAGGAAAACAAGCAATCTACCAAGCAACTGCCGATTATCTGGCTAAATGTGAAGAGATAACAATAACCATCCATCGCATTATAGTAGAAGGAGATGTAGCAGTAGTAGAATGGCGTTGGGAAAACAAGCAGCAAGAAACAGGGGAGCTAAATCGCAGTAACAATGCCATTGCCGTAGACTTCCAATTTGGATTAATCCGACGCTGGCGAGAATATAGCGCTACGCGCAATTAAAAATTTAAAATTTAAAAATAGGCTATGACTAGGTTTCAGGCTTTATTAATGACAATACCTAAATGCGTAGTGCTATACATACCGGCCTCATAGACAATCATCTTAAATGGCAAAAAATATACTCAAACTATTACTAGCTAAGGGATTTAACAGTTTCGGAAATTACATTTGGGGCGTGAAGCGCTCAGGAGCTATCAACTGTCCACTCGACCGAATCTGAAAATTGACAACAAGCTAAAAACCAAGAGGGATAAGGCGAGTATAGTAGGGGGCATAATAGCCCAGATGTTCGTCACGAATTAAATTTTGAATTTTGAATTTTGAATTTTGAATTCGACGGTCGGGAGCTATCAACTATCCACTGTCCACTCGACCGAATCTGAAAATTGAGAACAAGCTAAGAACCAAGAGGGACAAGGCTCAAGAAAGTTTCTGCCATAATAGCCCAGATGTTCATCAATTCTTAATTTTGAATTTTGAATTTTGAATTTTGAATTCGACGGTCGGGAGCTATCCACTCTCAACTGTTAGATAATTATTAATTAATCATTCATAATAGCCACAGACACTGGATTTAGATACAATAATCTAGAACCACTAGTTATTAGAGATCGAGAGAAGAGTACGCATGGGTAGAGTAGTCGGCATTGACCTGGGGACAACCAACTCCGTAGTCGCTGTCATGGAAGGCGGTAGACCAGTAGTAATTGCTAATTCCGAAGGGATGCGCACCACTCCGTCTATGGCAGGCTTCAATAAGGAAGGGGAAATGGTGGTGGGGCAAATGGCACGGCGACAAGCGGTACTCAATCCTCAAAATACTTTCTATGCCGTGAAACGGTTCATGGGTCGTAAAGATGGGGAACTTCAACCGGAATCTAAGCGGGTGGCCTATACTGTTACTGCGGATGAGTCGGAAAATATTAAACTTCGCTGTCCCCGCATGAAAAAAGAATACGCCCCAGAAGAAGTTTCGGCCATGATTCTCCGGAAGTTGGCGGAGGAAGCGCAACGGTATTTAGGAGAGGAAGTAACCGGGGCAGTAATTACGGTTCCAGCTTATTTTAACGATTCCCAACGACAAGCTACTATTGATGCTGGGCGCATTGCCGGTTTGGAAGTAAAACGGATTCTCAACGAACCCACGGCGGCATCTTTGGCTTACGGTTTGGAACGACAGGACAATAACACTATTTTGGTGTTCGACTTGGGCGGCGGCACTTTTGATGTTTCTATTTTAGATGTGGGAGATGGCGTATTTGAGGTGAGAGCCACTAGCGGCGATACTCAATTAGGGGGCAATGACTTCGATCGCCGCATTGTAGATTGGTTGGCAGAGCGCTTTCTCGAAGAAGAAGGAATAGACCTGCGCAAGAAAGACCGTCAAGCTTTGCAGCGGTTGATGGAAGCGGCGGAAAAGGCCAAAATCGAGCTGTCTGGAGTGACAGTTACAGATATTAATTTACCTTTCATTACCGCTACGGAAGAGGGACCGAAACATGTCGAAACGAAGCTGGATCGGGCGGAGTTTGAAAGTTTGTGCGGGGACTTGCTCAGTCGCATGCGCCGTCCCCTGAAACGGGCTTTTGCCGACGCGGGTATTCGCCCCAGCCAAATAGATGAAGTGGTGCTGGTGGGTGGAGGAACCCGCATGCCCATGGTCCAACAGCTAGTGCGCAGTTTAATCGATAGGGAGCCGAATCAAAATGTGAACCCGGATGAAGTGGTAGGGGTAGGAGCGGCTATACAAGCAGGAATCTTAGCTCGGGAAGTAAAGGATATTCTGCTGTTAGATGTGACTCCCCTATCCTTAGGGTTGGAAACTGTGGGGGGAGTGATGAAAAAGCTGTTGCCTCGCAATACTACTATTCCCGTGCGACGAGGAGATATTTTTTCTACTTCGGAAAATAACCAAACTATGGTGGAAGTTCACGTTCTCCAAGGGGAACGGGAAATGGCTGAGGATAATAAGTCTTTGGGACAGTTCAAACTTTCCGGTATTCCTCCGGCTCCTCGGGGGGTTCCCCAAATTCAAGTTTCTTTCGATATCGATGCCAATGGCATTCTTCAAGTGACTGCTCGGGATAAAACTACTGGTCGGGAACAGAGTATTACGGTGGCGGGTTCTTCTACTCTCAGCCAACGGGAAGTTAATGAGATGATTGAAGAAGCTCAGAAATTTGCTCAGGGCGATCGCGAACGAAGGGAACGGATCGAAAAGCGCAACCGAGCGAGAGCTTTAACTGACCGGGCTGGAAGGAGACTGAAAGAAGTAACGTTAGATTTTGGCAGCCAGTTTGCCAGCTCTTATCGCCGTCGCATCGAAACTTTGAGTTCGGAAATCATCGAGAGTTTGGAACAAGAAGACGAACGCCGTCTGGACCGATCCCAAGCAGATTTGCAAGATACTCTCTATGAAATGAATCGAGAAGTGCGACTGCAATATGAAGATGAGGAAGATGAAAGCATTCTTGACTCCCTCAAACGCACTTTCATCGGTGATGATCGCGACGACGATTACTACTACTATAACAATGGGCCATCTTATCGAGATGAAGGAAGGAGAAGACCCTCCGATTATCGAGATGGATATAGAGATGGATATAGAGATGAATATAGAGATGAATATAGGGATAAATATAACTCTGGAGGCAGTTATTACGACGATAGGGAAAGACCTCGTTCTCGAAGAAAATATGATAATTATGATGAGGAACCTCGCAGTCGCAGGAACTCTCGCAATAGTTATCGCAATATGCCTTCTCAAAATAATTGGGATGAGGATGACGACGATGATTGGTTCTAATCAATAAACAATGAACAATAAACAATGAACAATGAACAATAAACAATGAACAATAAACAATGAACAATAAACAATGAACAATAAACAATGAACAATAAACAAACAACAAACAACAAACAACAAACAACAAACAACAAACAACAAACAACCATATGCAAAATAGGCGCAATTATTATCAAATTCTAGAGGTTTCCAGAAGTGCTTCTGTGGACCAAATCAAAAAAGCCTATCGGCAATTAGCTCGACGATACCATCCCGACGTCAATCCCGGTGATAAAGTAGCAGAGGAGAAATTTAAAGATATTAATGAAGCCTACGATATTCTCTCCGATGAGAATAAGCGATCGCAGTACGACCTAGGCAATCTCAATGGTAAGAGAACAAAAAGCCGCCCATCCAGCAGCAGAGTTAGAACGCAAAAAAATGACTTCGTAGAAGATGTTAAAGGAGTTGTGGATAGATTTCGCAACGCTGGCAACAGAACGGTTACTCGGGAAAGAAACGGGGCGGTAGATAGTACCGATGCTTATCGTCCCCAGAGAAGGAAAACAGCAAAAGTAGTTTCCCCCCGTACTAACGGTCGCCGAGACGTGGAAGCCAAGTTGACTTTGCCCTTAGAGAAAGCCTATCAAGGAGGAAGAGAGCGCATCCGTTTGGAAGATGGACGGTCTTTGGAGGTAGAAATACCGGGGGGAATAGGCAACAATGGCCTGATTCGTCTCAAAAGTCAAGGTATTGATGGAGGAGACCTCTACCTCAAAATTTCCATCGCCATTCATCCGTTCTTCGACGTAGTGGGTTCTAATATCTACTGTCAGCTACCCATTACTCCTGTAGAAGCAGTTTTAGGCGGTACGGTAGAAGTGCCCACTCTCGATGGGTTGGTGAAAATGTCCGTTCCTGCAGGTATTACTCCCGGTCAGCGACTGCGCCTTGCGAATAAAGGCTATCCTTCGGATAAGGGTGAACGAGGAGACCAGTTGGTGGAAATTCAAATTGCAGTGCCGAACAAGATTAGCGAGGCAGAACGGGAACTTTATACTAAGTTACGGGAGATTCAAAGTTTCAATCCCCGTCAAAATTTGCTGAATTAATAAACAACAAACAACAAACTATGATTGAATGAAGACTATGATTGAAAACAGCAGCAAAAATTAATAAACAACAAACAACAAATAACAAACTATGATTGAATGAAGACTATGATTGAAAACAACAAACAACAAACAACTAACAACAAACAACAAACAACAAACAACAAACAACAAACAACAAACAACAAACAACAAACAACAAACAACTAACAACTAACAACTAACAACAAACAACAAACAACAAACAACTAACAACAAACAACAAACAACTAACAACAAACAACTAACAACTAACAACTAACAACTAACAACTAACAACAAACAACAAACAACTAACAACAAACAACAAACAACTAACAACAAACTGCATGATTCATGATTTGCGATCGCTTCTGGCTCTATCAATCAACATTTCTATAATTGACAATATTGATAAAATATTTTCTAATCTAGTTCAACCACTGGAAAAAATATTTTTCTTTTCTATTGGCGGTATACCCCTAATTATTCTGTGGTTAATCGGGGGAGGGCTTTTTTGTACCTGCCGCATGGGTTTTATCAATGTCCGGGGTTTCCAACAGGCCATTGATGTCATCAGCGGCAAATACGATCACCCTCATGGGGAGAGTGAAGGGGAAATATCTCACTTTCAAGCCCTCAGCACTGCTTTATCCGGTACTGTGGGTTTGGGCAATATTGCTGGGGTGGCCATCGCCATCCAAGTGGGAGGACCAGGGGCAGTGTTTTGGATGACCCTTACTGCTTTTTTAGGCATGTCCAGCAAGTTTGTAGAATGCACTTTGGGAGTGAAATACCGCCAAATCAATCCCGACGGTACCGTATCCGGTGGGCCCATGTATTATCTCTCACAAGGGTTGTCAGAGTTGGGATATCCTAAGTTGGGCAAAGTTTTTGGGGTTTTCTTTGCTATCTTTTGCATGGCTGGTCGTCTCACTGGGGGGAATATGTTTCAAGTGAACCAGTCTTTTGCCGCCTTAGCCGCTGCAGTACCCCTGGTGCAAGATTTTAACTGGTTGTTCGGGCTAGTAGCTGCTACTCTGGTGGGATCCATAATTTTCGGAGGTTTGAGTCGCATCGCCGTAGTTACCAGCAGGCTTTTACCAGTTATTATCTTAGCCTATGCTGTTGCCTGCCTTTGGGTTGTAGCCAATCAGTTTCAGGAAGTTCCAGGAGCAATTAATTTGATTTTACAACAAGCTTTTTCCCCCGAAGCATTCACGGGGGGTTTGGCTGGGGCCTTTGTCCAGGGAGTGAGGCGCAGTGCTTTTTCTAACGGTGCTGGGTTGGGTTCCGCCGCGATCGCCCACGCCACCGCTCGCACTGACGAACCAGTGCGAGAGGGCATTGTCTCTACTTTAGAGCCCTTTATCGATACCATTGTAGTGTGCAACCTAACAGCCTTAGTCATAGTGCTGACGGGAACCTATGGGAATCTGGAAACTATCAATGGTTCCGCAATAACTTCAGCAGCGTTTGCTCAGGTAATAGATTGGTTTCCCCCTATTTTAGCAGTTATGATCTTTCTTTTTGCTCTCTCCACTACCATTGGTTCTAGTTATTTGGGAGAGAGATGTTGGGCTTATTTATTGGGAGAAGATAATATTATTGCCTTTAAATTTATCTTTCTCTTTTGTACTTTTTTTGGGGCTATTGTCAATTTGAACGCGGTAGTGGATTTGAGCGATATGATGTTGTTAGCTATGTCAGTCCCAAATTTAATTGCTTGTATTGTTTTGTCCCCCCAAGTAGGGAAGAGTTTGGATGATTATTTAAAGCGGATGAAGTTGGATGAAACTGTTTCGCAATCAAATTGATTTAGAGCCAATAGCTACAAGCTTTTGCTGAATTGATTAACCACAGATGAACGCAGATGAACGCAGATGGTAAGGGATGATTAATAGAATAGATTAAATAATTTGTTAGATGAATATCAATTAGATTACTGAACGGATTCCATCCTATCTGTGTTCATCTGTGTTTATCTGCGGTTTAAATCCCTCTCTTCAATACAACTGAGGCACAAAGAATTGCTCGTTCAAAGGTGGACGGACGTAGTCGCTCGGAGGACTGCTTCGTGGAGGTAGTTCTAATGGCTCCGGTGTCATATCGACGTAGGGAATCTTGCTCAAAAGATGACTGATACAATTGAGACGAGCCCGCTTTTTGTCATCCGCTTCCACTGTGAACCAAGGTGCTTCAGGGATATTGGTGTGGGCAAACATGCTGTCCTTGGCCATGGAATATTCCACCCAGCGATCGCGGGATTCCAGATCCATGGGGCTTAACTTCCAGCGACGAGCGGGATCGGTGGTGCGAGATTGAAAACGTCGCTCTTGCTCTTCATCGCTCACAGAAAACCAATATTTGAGCAAAATAATCCCAGATCTAATCAACATCCGCTCGAATTCTGGACAGGTTTCCATGAATTCTTCATATTGTTCGTTAGTACAAAAACCCATCACCCGCTCTACTCCAGCGCGATTGTACCAACTGCGGTCAAAACAGACAATTTCCCCCGCTGCGGGGAGATGAGCCACATAGCGCTGGAAATACCATTGGGTCTTTTCGCGATCGCTGGGGGTCCCCAAGGCCACCACTCGACAGCCACGGGGATTGAGAGGTTCGGTGATGCGTTTAATCGTGCCGCCCTTACCTGCGGCATCCCGTCCTTCAAACACGATTACGATTCGACTATCGGTGTGTTTAACCCAATATTGCATTTTCACCAGTTCTAACTGCAGATGGGCAAGCTGTTTTTCATAAGTTTTTTTGTCAAGTTTAGAACTAGCTTCTGATTCGGAGGTGGGGTCAAATAGTTTTCGTTCTGACTTTTTGAGATTTGTTTTGTTGTCTTGCTTCTGTTTTTTCTTATCTTTCTTTGTCATGATATGAAATCCAAAAATGTTTACTACAGATATAATCATGTAGGCTTGGCAAAGCTAAAATGGTAGTCTAGATTTGATATTAACTTTGATAATTGGGTTCAGCCAATTTCAAGTGTCCAGTTAATTGAATAGTAAACTTAGCTTCCCAATCAGGATCGTTAGGTTTTAAAGTTAGCTGAGGTGGACGATGACTTAATTCTCGATAAACAGCCTGAGCTTGAGGAGTTCCCTTTAATGCCCATAGCAAGTTGGTTAATTGTTTTGTGGTTAGTTCCGATAAGTTTATCTTGTTACTCATAGCTATTTACCTCACCATCTGGAGTAATAAAAACAATTATATTGCTTTCTGGATTATCATAGCGCTTAATATAAACCAAAAGATTTTGATTTTCTCCTATCTCCGTAAAAGCAATATAGGAAGAAAGAAGCACAGCTTGGCGAACAACTCTATAAAAGCTGCGCAACTGGTCAATGGTTGGCTCGATGGAGTTCATAGCAAGTTGATAATTTTTTTCTTCCTAGGAAATATTATAACTTTAAAAAAGGTCAAACCAAGTTAAAAGAGCGATCGCGATTCCCCAATTAGCCATCTTTCCTCCTAAACTTCAGTTTAATTGCCTCTTTAAGTGAGACTTTTTCCTGTTTCCGCAAAGCGAGAATCTCTTCACCTGTTGAAATGGTAACAGACTCAAGACACATTTCATCAAACTCCTCCATGGTAGTTTTGTTGAGTGCGCCAATATCTTGCAGTGCCTTCATGGTTTCATGAATAGCGGCAAAAGCATCTGAACGGTACTGTCTTTCTTCCATAATCTTATCTTTTTATAGAGAATTGGCATCAGCCAATTCGCCGGGTTTCTCCTATTATTTTAAGGATTAACACTAAAATCTTGGAAAGAAACCCGGTTTCTCAACCCAGGGGAGAACCTTAATCTATACTACGATGCAATTATTTATACCAAATATTTTCGTATTTTGGATCACGAAGTGACAAAATGCCAAATAACAGCGATCGCCTCTGTTCAAAAACCGGGTTTCCTAGAAAATTCAGAAATCGATTCCAAGGTAATAGTACAAATCCGGTTTTTGCTGAATTACACATTTTTAAATAGATTGTTTAATTATAGGATAAGTAGATTGTTTAATTATAGAAAATTTGAAAAAGAATGCTACAGATAAAATAGTAGTTTGAGAGCTTTTGTAAATACTTAAGATACTATCTTGTCAAAGTCCCCCTTTGATAAGGGGGATTTAGGGGGATAAACCCTAGAAAGGGGGATTTAGGGGGATAAACCCTAGAAAGGGGGATTTAGGGGGATAAACCCTAGAAAGAGGGATTTAGGGGGATAAACCCTAGAAAAGGTGGGCAGTGCCGCACCCTACAGCAAAATCATTCCATTTGCATTACTTTATCTTGGGGTTCAAAAGTCAATCCAGAAGGCTCTTCTTTCCTCCTTCCTCCCAACAACTTACCCAACCAATGACTGAAGTTATCTACATAGGTAAACAACACGGGAACTACTACTAAAGTCAAAAGAGTAGAAGTAGTGAAACCGCCAATAACAGCTATGGCCATAGGAGAACGCACTGCTCCATCAGCTCCCCATTCTAAAGCGATGGGCATCATGCCCGCAATAGTAGAGATGGAGGTCATCAGAATGGGTCTCAAACGGGATACTCCTGCTTCTAGAATGGCTTTAAATTGAGGTTGGCCTTTTCTTTGCGCATCCAGGGTAAAATCTACAAGGAGAATAGCATTTTTGGTGACTAATCCCATCAACAAAACAATACCAATTAAGGCAAATAAACCCATTTCTTTCTGGGTAATTAACAGTCCCAGTAACGCTCCTCCTACAGATAAAGGTAGAGCAGCTAAAATGCAAAAAGGATAGAGAAAGTTATTGTACAGCACTACTAAAATGCCGTAAATACAGAGGATAGCTAAACCCAAGGCACTACCGAAGCCAGTGAAAACGTCTCGCATAATCTCTGCCTCTCCGTCCGGTTCTTCGGAAACTTCTGGAGGTAGGGATTGCATGGCCGGTAAAGCGTTAACTTTCTCTAGAGCCTCTCCCAAGGAGATTTCTTCTAAGTTGGCTCCTAGAGAAACCTGTCGGTAACGGTTAAAGCGCTTAATTTCTGCCGGACCGCTAATTAAACGAAAGTCGGCTACTGCCGAAAGGGGAACTAAACTGCCATCATTACTGAGAACTCGAAGATTTTTCAGAGTTTCCATGTCCTGGCGACGGTCTGGGTCCAACAGAACCCGAATGGGAATTTGGCGATCAGGAAGATTGAATTTAGCCAAGTTGGACTGAAAATCTCCCAATAAGGCGAGGGATGCGGTGCGACCGATATCCCGAATGGAAACGCCTAAATCTGCTGCCTGCTCTATTTTGGGAATAATGGCAATTTCCGGTTTAACTAAACTGAGACTGGAACTCACTTCTACCAAACCGGGAACGGAACGCATCTGTTTTTCTAGAGCGTCTGCAGTGCGAGCCAGCAGTTCTGGATTTTCGCTCTTGAGGGTTAAAGATAGGTCTTTGTCTCCACCTCCAGGACCTTGAGCCCGAAAAGCAATTCTCGCCCCCGGAATCTGTCGCAACTGAGGCCGTATGTTTTCTTCAAACTGGCGCTGAGTAATGTCCCGTTCTTCAGCTGGCACCAATCTAGTGTAGATTAAACCTTCATTAATTTTATCTGCAGTGGCTAAAACGCTTTCTACCACTGGATTGGCTCGCAGTAATTGAGTGGTTTGCTTCATCACTGCTTCTGTTTCCTTCAATGTAGAACCGGGAGGCAGTTCCACTTTGACTAAGCTTAAGCCGTAATCTCCGTTGCTAAATAAACCTTTTGGGATGTAGGGAACTAACTGCAAACTACCAATAAAGAAGGCTATAGCCATCATAATGGTGATAACTCGGTGGCGCAATGCCCAGGTAAGTAAGCTGCGATAGGGTTTAATTCTGGTTGCCTGTTTGTGGGATAGGCTTCTAGCCTGTTCTTTGTGGGATAGGCTTCTAGCCTGTTCTTTGTGGGATAGGCTTCTAGCCTGTTCTTTGTATTTCGGTTGTAGCAAGTAGGCACTCAACATGGGGGTCATGGTGGTGGCTACCAAAGTGGAGAACATGGTGGAGACAGACACCGTGACTCCAAAGGGTTGAAAAAATTGTCCGGTAATTCCCCCCATAAAGGCTACTGGCATGAACACCGCTACAATAGTAGCGGTAGTAGCTACCACCGCTAAACCAATTTCTTTGGCCCCGTCTAAAGCTGCTCGCCACGGAGTTTTCCCCATTTGCAAGTGCTGGTCAATGTTCTCAATCATACAAATGGCATCGTCTACCAAGTTACCTATAGCTAAAGCCAAGGCCAGCAAGGTCATGCCATTGAGGGTATAATTGAGATATTGCATCACAATAAAGGTGGGAATGATGGACAAGGGTAATGCCAGTCCAGTAATAAATGTTACCCGCCAATCTCGCAAAAATATCCCTACTGTCAAAACGGTGAGGATACAGCCAAATCCCAAGGCTTGCAGGGTGGAGATGTAGGTATTGCGGATTCGGTCCGCACGGGTAAAGATGAGCTTTAACTGAATATCTTCTGGCAGGATTTTGTCTAAATTTTTAACTGCCTTTTGTATTCCTTCTTCTACTGTTACTAGAGTACTGCCAGTACTGCGACGAACGGAAAAAGCTACTACTGGTTCCCCGTTCAACAAGGCTGAATTTCTAGGTTCCGCGAATTTATCGGTAACCGTACCCAAGTTTCTGAGAGGAACGCTATCTCCACCAGGCAGAATGATCCGATAATTGCGCAAATCTTCTACAGTTTCTGCACTACCCAAGGTGCGGATATTCTGTTCTCTTCCTCCCAATTGCGCTCGCCCTCCCGATAAATTGAGATTGGAAGCCCGCACTTGGTTGTTGACTTGGGTGGCGGTAATACCGTAAGCCAGGAGCCGCTCTGGGTCTAATTCAATGCGAATTTCCCGATCTACCCCTCCCAATCGATTTACTTGAGCCACTCCCGGTACGTTGAGCAGTTCCCGACTGATGCGCCGATCTACGATATCGCTCAATTCCTCTACGGACCTTTGGGGGGAGGACACCGCATAGGTCAAGATGGCACCACCAGAAAAGGTTAACCGTTTCACAATGGGTTCGTTAACGTCTTCCGGCAGGTCTTGGCGGATTTGGGCTACGGCGTTGCGCACGTCGTTAGTAGCGCGATCGCTGTTGGTTCCCAAGTCAAATTCAATGGTGGTGACGGAGGTTTCGTTGGTAATAACGGAGGTGAGTTTATCGATATTGCCCAACCCCGCTACCGCATCTTCTATTTTTTTGGTTACCTGGGACTCTAACTCTGCCGGTCCCGCTCCTTGTTGAGTGACGGTAATATTGACCAAGGAGACATCAATATTCGGTTGGTCATTTATGCCTAAATTGGTAAAACAGACAAAACCGGCGATGGCCATTATCATGAAGGCGAGAATGGTAGGGACTGGCTTTTTAATTGACCACTCGCTGAGGTGAAAAGACATGGGAATCAGTTGATAGTTGAGAGTTGATAGTTGATAGTTGTTGAGCTAACAACTAAATCTCCATCTTTTAACCGCTCCTGTAGCAGATGAACGCAGATGGATAGAAATGATTTTTTATTCCTTAACAATGGAAACTAAATCTCCATCTTTGAGAAAAGCAGCTCCTTTAACAACTACGCGATCGCCCGTTTTCAAACCGCTTTTAATTTCTACTTGGTCTCCCGGCAATAATTCTCCCAAAACAACTTCTTGTTCAATTGCTTTTTCTCCTTGTAAGAGATATACAATGGCACTGCCATTAGTTTGGGGCAGAATTGCCGTAGCGGGTACGCTCAAACCAGGATTAGAAGAAACTACAATTTTTCCTCTGAGAAACATTCCCGGTCGCAAAGATTTAGTAGTGGGCAAATCTACCTTTACAGTTCCTTGACGCGACTCTTCTTCCACTAGAGGTAAGATTTCTTTTACCCTTCCTTCTAACTTTAGCTCTTTATCTGCGTCGGAAGTAATTTCCACCCTTTGTCCGGGAAATACTTGCCTTAATTGGGCTTCCGTCACTTTTAACAATAGTTCCAAACGACCGTTTTCAATAATTTCAAACAGTCGTTCGTTCCCTGAAGTAACATTGCCAACCCTGGCGTTTCTGGTAGCAATTTTCCCGCTGCGGGGAGCAACTATTAAGGTGTGTTTCAATTCCGCAATGGCCAAGTCTAAATCGGCTTCATCTTGAGCTAATCTTGCTGCAGCGCGAGCAATTTCTTCCGGTCTTGGACCTGCTTGCAATTGAGCTAACTCCTGTTGCGCTTCTATTACCGTCGCAGTTAATCTTGCCATTTCCGGTGGATTGGTATTTTTAGCTTGTCTTAAAGCTTCTTGTGCTTCCAAAAGATTGGCTTCGGCACTGCTATATTCGCTGACTACAGCATCAAATTGGTCTTGAGCAATAGCGCCTTCTTCTACTAACTTTTGATTGCTAACATAGCGACTTCTAGCTAAATTTAATCGGGCTTGAGCAGCTCTAACTCTGGCTTCAGCTTGGTCTATTTGCCGAGGAATGCTAGCTTCCGATTCTTGCAAGCGAGCTTTATCTTGAGCTAATCTAGCCTTAGCTCGCTGAATTTCTTCCATGCGAGTTCCAGCTTTTAATTCTGCTAAATTGGCTGAAGATTCAGCTACCCTTGCTTTCGCTCGAGCTAACCTTGCTTGTAATGCGGAATCATCCAAACGGGCTAATAACTGCCCTTGACGAACTACATCCCCTTCCTCCACCAATATTTCCTTGATTTGCAATCCGTTGGCTTGGGATAGGACTGGTATTAGTTCCAAAGCAGCTACTGTTCCCGTAGCATCTTCCGTACCCATAATAGAAGAGATTTCTACTGGAGCTACGGTGACAGCTTGAGCGGGAGCCTTGGCAATGGTCGCAGTTTCCTCCACAGTGGCAGTAGCATTACTTGTGGCTTGCATGAAAGGTAAGAGTTGGGTTGCTCCTACTGCCAGAGCCATACCAATAAAGATGCCTAAATATAAATTACTGCCCCGTGGCGGGGAATCTTCCAGTTGAGCGTCCTGCTCTTTTATCTCTAACTGGGACATCTGGGACATGGGGATAGTTTCTCTATCTTGTAATAAACTTCCTTTTTCCGAGGAGGTTTCCGGGACATGGGGGTTCTGACTTTCAATTTCTGGGGCTTGCTGGATCAAGGTGGCCTCCGTTAGCACCAGTTGGGTGCTTATGTAAAGAAAAGTTACTTTCTTTTAATTTTACTAAATTATTACGTAGAAAGTCAATGGTGGGGTAGCCGAAGGGCAGTGACCGCGGTAGCCGTTGGGCAGGGCAAGTCTGGGCTGCTTAGTTTTCAGGGTAAGCCGCGACTATTGAGAATATAAAATTCAACTATTTTATTGCTAAATATTCCTATTTAATTTAATCAAATATTCAATAATAGCAAAAAAAAGAATAATAAATCTCAACGATTCCTCACCGCGTTATTTGTTATTTGTTGTTGGTTGTTGGTTGCCTGCACTGAGCGCTTGCCCTGGACTTCGACTTCCCGGTCCCTGAGCAAAAAACATCTTTATTGCTAAATATTCTTATTTAAGAGAATCAAACACGACTTACGCCAACAAGCCTAGAAACCGGGTTTCTCGTCAGGATAAAATGGCAAAATCCAGAGTTTTAGTTCAGAAACCCGGTTTCTGCGTAAGTCCTATCAAATTCTTTATTATAGCACGAAAAAAGAATAATATAGCGCTTCGCGCTGGTGCCTTTATATGCTACATTTTTTTTGCAAAAGCACTACATCGGCTGTATCACCTTTGTACAAAGCGTGCATGGGCATTTTTCTTGCACGAACTCTTAATTGCCTGCACTGAGCTACGCGAGAGTGTTCATTGTTAATTGTTCATTGCTCATTGCTATAAATCTCAACGATTCCTCACCGCAGTAGGAAAAAACAAGCTAGAATGAAAAAACAATACTTTTGTACTAATCAGCTGTAGCAACGATCAGCTCACCGGTTCCCTCAACTTCCAGTCCCATTTAGAAATCCCATTATTTAGATCCTCAATGGCTACTAAAACAAAAAGTCCCGATAAAGATAAAGACAAAGCCCTAAGCGTCGTACTGAACCAGATCGAGCGCAATTTTGGCAAAGGAGCCATCATGCGCTTGGGGGATGCCACCCGCATGAAAGTAGAAACCATCTCCAGCGGTGCGTTAACCTTGGATCTAGCCTTGGGTGGAGGTTTCCCCAAAGGAAGGGTAATTGAAATTTACGGTCCGGAAAGTTCCGGTAAAACCACCTTAGCACTCCATGCCATCGCCGAAGTGCAAAAAAATGGAGGTGTGGCAGCTTTTATCGATGCGGAACACGCCCTGGACCCTACTTATTCCCAAGCCTTGGGTGTAGATATCGAAAACCTCCTGGTGGCTCAACCGGACACCGGGGAATCCGGGTTGGAGATAGTGGATCAATTAGTGCGATCGGCTGCAGTAGATATAATCGTCATTGACTCCGTGGCTGCCTTAGTACCCCGAGCAGAAATAGAAGGGGAAATGGGAGATACTCAGGTGGGACTGCAAGCCCGTCTTATGAGTAAAGCCTTGCGTAAAATTGCTGGAAATATCGGTAAGTCCGGCTGTACGGTAATTTTCCTCAACCAGTTGCGGCAAAAAATCGGCATTACCTACGGCAGTCCGGAAGTAACTACGGGGGGAAATGCCCTCAAGTTTTATGCCTCCGTGCGGCTGGATATTCGCCGTTCTCAAAGTCTGAAAAAAAGGCAGCGAAGGAGAATATGGCATCAAAGCTAAAGTAAAGGTAGCTAAAAATAAGGTAGCTCCTCCTTTTCGGATTGCAGAGTTCGACATTATTTTCGGTCACGGCATTTCCCGTCTGGGCTGCATGTTAGATTTGGCAGAACAGACCGAAGTAGTTACCCGCAAAGGTGCTTGGTACAGTTATAACGAAGATAAGATTTCCCAAGGTCGGGATAATGCGGTTAAATATTTAGAACAAAATCTGGAATTAGCTGGGGAAATAGAAAAGAAAGTGCGAGAAAAATTAGAAATGGGAGCGGTGGTTTCCGCTAATTCTGTTACTCCCATAGAGTCGGAAGAAGAGGAGATGGAGATGGAGATGGAGATGGAGATGGTGCCAGAGTCGGAATAGTTCTTTCACCGCGAGTTTTGCTATCCCCCTAAATCCCCCTTATCAAAGGGGGACTTGTAAGATAGAACTATTGTCTCAATCAAAGGGGGACTTTCCAGATAGAACTGTTGTCTCATCAAATTGCTTATAACTTTCTGTATAGGCTCCCCGAAGGGGGGGAGGGGGCTGGGAGGGC
>JH610512.1 GCA_000252485.1 Prochloron didemni P4-Papua_New_Guinea
AAGTAAAATCCCGGCTCACTCAAGATGATGTCCGTCATTTTCTGAAGAACCTGGAGCGTTTCAAAACTGCTTTTCCCCACTACGGTAACTATCGCATTTATGGAGCCATGGCAGCCATTGAAATTGATGCATCTGTGGATACCTATGGAGAGAATCAGGGACTATTTATCATCAAGCAAGCGGGGGATAGTGTTTGTATTAGTAATAAAGCGGATTTTACACCCCGAACTTGGTAGAATATACGGAGTCAACTAAATCCATGGCCTTTATATCTGTAGCATTCTTTTTTAGATTTGATCTAATAACAGTTGGAAAGCTTTTACAGATAGGGCAAAAGTTCTATGTTAAAAGTCCCCCTTATTAAGGGGGATTTAGGGGGTAGGTTTGATCTAAAACCCAGTTTTGAATTTTGATTGGTAAATGTTTTAATCAATTACCCTAATGGGTCCATCTACCCTGGCGCTAAAAAATTGTCGCACTAAAGGATTATCGGTTTCATCAATTTCTTCAACCTTTCCCTGCCATTGTACTTTACCGTCATAGAGAAAGACTACCCTATCTGCCGTGCGGCGAATGGTACTGTCTTGATGGCTTACCATTACGTAAGAACCGCACACTCCAGCAGCTCTTTGTAACTGGCGCACTAAATCCTCAATTACAGTAGAAGCGATGGGGTCTAAACCGGCGGTAGGTTCGTCATAAAGAATAACTTCCGGATTGTTTTCGGGATTGTCTGGATTGGACATAATTGCTCTGGCAAAACTAACACGTTTGCGCATGCCACCAGATAGTTGGGAGGGCAAAATATCCCCAATACCTTTTAACCCCACTATTTCTAATTTTTCTGCTACTAAATCCTTGATTTTCTGTCTCGGTAGTTGAGAGTGTTGGTAGAGAGAAAAGCCCACATTTTCCTCTACTGTGAGGGAATCGAATAAAGCTGCTTGTTGGAAGACCATGCTAATATTCAGGGGATCTGTTCCATCTTCAATTAAGCCTTGCCGCTGCTTCCCTTTAATATATATTTCCCCTTCATCGGGAGCCAACAAACCAGCAACCAAACGCAAAATTGTGGATTTACCAGTTCCAGAGGGACCGATAATTACCAGGGCTTCCCCTTGATAAATAGTTAAGTCAATGCGATCGAGAATCACTTTATCGCCAAAGGACTTGCTAATTTCCTTTAATTCTATCAAGGGTTCTGTCATTGGTTGTTGGTTGATTTGTTGTTTGTTGTTTGTTGTTTGTTGTTGGTTGTTTGTTGTTTGTTGTTTGTTGGTGGCACGGGCGAATTGCCTGTGGTTGTTAGTTGTTAGTTGTTAGTTATTGAGAATAATTAACAGGATAGCTCATGGATAATTAATAATTATTGAACTATCAACTATCCACTATCAACTATCCACTATCCACTATCCACTATTCCGACGTTTCCAAGCCAAAAACGCGATTGAAGGCTTTTTCCACTTTATAACCGGAGTCGATAGATTCCAGGGGGTCTTTCCTCAGTCTGTGACGCAAACAGAGAACCATTACTCGACCAATATCTTCTACTTCTACTTCCTTGCGTTCCTCAAAGGCTGCTATTGCTTTGGCTGCCCGATTGGTAACTATATCCCCTCGCAAACCATCTACATCCAGTTCCGAACAAACTTCTGAGATTTTCACTCGCAAGTCGTAGTCAATAGTCACTTCTGGCAATAACTGCTGGGCTTTGATTATTTTATCTTGTAAAGTTCGTTCTTCCTGTTGATATTCATTCCGAAACTCCATAGGAGCGCTATCAAATTCTGTTCTTTGCTCTACAATTTTTACTCGCAGATCTGGTTCTTTGACGGTACGGATTTCTGCGTGCATGCCGAAGCGATCGAGTAGTTGAGGGCGCAGTTCTCCTTCTTCTGGGTTGCCAGAACCAACCAGAACGAAGCGAGCGGGGTGACGAATGGAAATTCCTTCTCGTTCTACTGCGTTCCAACCAGAGGCTGCAGAATCCAAGAGTACATCTACTAAATGGTCATCCAGTAAATTGACTTCATCTACATAGAGAATGCCGCGATTGGCTTTGGCAAGCAATCCCGGTTCAAAAGCTTTCACTCCTTCCGAAAGAGCTTTTTCTATATCGATAGTGCCGCAAACTCGGTCTTCTGTGGCTCCCAAAGGCAAGTCAATCATCTGCACTTTCTGCTGAACAATGTCTATGGGCACTTGTTCTTCCAGGCTGTCTCGCACTTCGTCACTCATCAAGTCCGGGTCTGAAGGGTGAGAGTTAAAGGGATCGTTGGCAACAACCTCAATTTCTGGCAGGAGATCTGCTAAGGCGCGGATCGTGGTGGATTTTCCTGTGCCGCGATCGCCCATAATCATCACGCCGCCTATTTTCGGATCAATGACGTTCAGCAAGAGGGCTAGTTTCATTTCTTCCTGACCCACAATTGCAGTGAAGGGAAAAACGACGCGACCAGTTTTTGGGGGTGCTGGGGTAGTGACGGTCATATAACAGTTGAGAGTTGACAGTTGAGAGTTGACAGTTGATACAGCAACCGTCAGGACTATTTTCTCACAATAATATAATTTGGTCTGGGTCCAGATGATAATCTACCCCATTTAAGAGACATGAGTTTATATCGAAGGCGTTGGCGATTTTTCCGATTAGCAATTTTAGCTTGTTTAACGTGCCTTGTGACTGGCTGGCTGATTTTTAATAGTTCGAGATTGCAAGCAGCTGCATCTAAGCCAGTAGATGCTTTATTTATTCTTGGGGGAAGTATTACGCGAGAGATTCATGCAGCCCAGTTAGCTACACAAACACCGTTGCCTCGGATTTTGATTTCTAAAGGCTCCCAAGAACCTTGTATCTGGCTGATTTTTCAACGTCTGAATGCGCCAATGGAAGGAGTTTGGTCGGAAAGATGCGCTGACAGTACTTTTGGCAATTTTTACTTTGGCTTGCCCATTCTCCGTCAGTGGGGGGTGCAGAGGGTCAAGGTGGTGACTTCTCCTACCCATCTACCGCGAGCTAAGTTGATGGCCCAAATTATTTTTGGGGCTCATGGTATTTGGGTTGACATGGAAATAGTGAAGGAGGAGAGCATTCCTGGGAATCGAGAATCGAAGTTGAAGACTGGTTTAGATGTGACTCGCAGCATTTTCTGGGCGGTGCTGTCTCAGGTGTTTCAACCTCAATGTTCTGAGGTAACTCCTTTGCTGGATGTGGATTTAGAGGCTTGGCAGAAGAAAGGTTTTAAGTGCCAACGCAAGGCAGGATGGCGTTTAAAAGCAATGAACAATGAACAATGAACAATGAACAATTAACAATTAACAATGAACAATTAAGAAGTTGATAGGAAAAATGCCCATGCACGCTTTATACAAAGGTAATGCAGCGATATGTAGTATCAACAAATATGAATGTAGTATATATAGACACTTTACTCAGCTTCGCGCTATATAGCACTACGCATTTAGGTTAGGACATTAATAAAGCCTGAAACCTAGTCATAGTCTATTTTTGAATTTTGAATTTTGAATTTTGAATTGCGCGTAGCGCTATATCTCCCTAAATCCCCCTGATGGAAGGTTCTCCATGATAAGATATGGGCCACTATTGGATAATTGGTAATGGATGATGTTTAAATTGAATAGCAATTTGACTAACGAGCGCCAAAATAACTGGGGTTACCAGTTAGATAATTTTGTCAAACGGCAGGAACAAGATTTGGCTGCTTTAGCTTGGGGTTTATATTTAGAATGGGATAAAAGCGACGATGTTTTGGGAATTGACCTGAAACCTAAACCTCATTTCGTCCGTTGTTCTCGCCAAGCCATTGAAGAACTAAATGATAATGTTAATCGCAATCTGCAGGAAGTTTTGGGTATTTTAGATGGTTTGAACAGGGAAGAGGAAGTGGCGGCGATCGCCATTGGCTCCGGACAAATTAAGTTAATTAATTTTCGACCCGAATTGCCGCCTCCTGTTTGTTTTGAGAGAGCTGAAGGAAATCTAGATAAATTAATTCAAGAGCTGGAGGAAAGTTTGGCAACAATATAGTAGTTGACAGTTGACAGTGGATAGTGGATAGTTGATAGTGAATAGCTCCTGAGGTCGAATTCAAAATTCAAAATTCAAAATTCAAAATTTAATTCGTGGCGAATGTCTCCGCCAAAAATGGCAGAAACTTGCAAAAGCCTTATTCCTCTTGGGTTTTAGCTTGTTGTCAATTTCAAGATTCGGTCGAGTTGATAGTTGATAGTTGATAGTTGATAGTGAATAGTGGATAGTTATACAGCAGGCTGTTGCTCTCACTTAATACTAAACACTTTCATAGGCCGGTCTATAGATGTACTTCATTAGTCCAAGAAACGCTATATATAGTAATAGGTTTTTATATCTATTAACTACAACTATAAACTCACCCATTCATCAAGAGATATAGGATGAAGGATAATTTCCTCAACTTCTCGAATCATCATCCGCAGTTGCGCAACAGAATACTCATTGTTAGAAGGAATTGTTAAGCGATTTTCCTCGAAAAGCATAAATTGGTGTCGAGTTCCTGAAAAAGGTCCATCAAATCCCAATTTCCGCAGCTTTTTGATAAAATCTCGACGCTTACAGGGTGTCCACCGGTTCAAGAATTGGCTCCTGATTTAAATCTATGTTATTGATAACAGGCAAAGTATGACCTAGTTTTAACCCCAATACAATCCAATCTTCTAGGGTTGAGCGTAATTGGTTATGACACTCCCATAGTGTTGATGCAAATGCAATAACCCCTTTGCAGGATGGAATTCGACCGACGAAAGTGCCGTCTTCCAGTTTATCGTAAGTAGCCTGGGACATTGCCATTTCTATGTATTGACTTAAAATGTAATTTGCGCTCATCACCGAATCTCTTGTAATGTCAAATCTAAAAATGTGGATTAGTCAGCCAATTCGCCGGGTTTCTTCTATTATTTTAAGGATTAATGCTAAAATTTTGGAAAGAAACCCGGTTTCTCAACTACGGAATAACCTCAATCTATACTACGATGCAATAAACTATTTATAGCAAAAATTTTTGTATTTCATATAATGTCCTGCTGAATTTGGCAATATCAATCTGGCGCACCGCGAAGCGGGCGAATTCTAGATCGCTTTCTATTCTATCGTAATTTCATCTTTATTGCTAACCCATTTTTCCACCGATCGGTCTAATACAAAAATTTATCGTCTCTTTGTTGTATTAGTATATAATCTAAGGAGTATAACCGATTGTATTTCTGTTTAAGGAGGATATGTAATGCGGGTTAAAGGCATCAAACGAGGTAGAAATATCGAAATATTTGAGGATATAAACGTTCCTGACGGCCAAGAAATTATATTGGCTATTGAGACTGAGAGAGGTTTTAGCAAGAGTCTAGAGCGCTTTCGGCAAGAACTTGATTCTGAGGGAATATGGATCGAACCGGAAGTTTTTGAGGGAGTGCGAGATTCCTCGCCAGGTCGGGAAGTAATTTTATGAGTTTACGTTTTTTACTTGATACTAAGCTTTTGTCTAAGATCAACATTTTGATCGGGCAGGTTTTATTCCTTTATTGCGAAATTGATTGATGCGCTCGCGTAGCGATCCGCAAAGAGTGCGCTTTTTATTCTATAGCGCTTCGCCCTGGTCTCTTTACATGCTACATATTTTTACAAAAATGCTTCACAAGCTGGATCACCTTTATATAAAGCGTGCATGCGCATTTTTATTATCAACCTCTTAATTGTTAATTGTTCATTGCCTGCACTGAGCGCTTGCCCTGCCCTTCGGCGACCCTCTGGGACCGCGTAGTCGAAGGGTAGCCGAAGTGTTCATTGCTCATTGCTATAGCGTAATTTTTTGCAGTAGAGAAAGAGCCATGGATAAGTGTGAGCGATCGCGGGATATTCCCAGACATCTGGGGGACGCGAATCTGAGTTAAGCAACGGAAAAATCAGTTATAGCGCTTCGCTCCTAAAGTGTCGTTACATGCTACATTTTTTGCACAAAAGTGCTGCATCTGCTGCATCACCTTTGTACAAAGCGAAAGGGAAATTTTTCTTGTCAACCTCTTAATTGTTCATTGTTAATTGTTCATTGCTCATTGCTATAAATGGCGACGATGTGGAGGAATAAATCCCAAAACAATATCTTCTTGAGGAATTCCTAATTCTAAAAGTTCTAAAGCAATTCCTCTTTCAGTGCCATCTGACTCAATCCAAATTTTTTCCCCCACAATTCGCAAATGAAATACCACTGCGTGAACTCTTCCCGTTCGATCCCATCCCGTGTCCAGTAACAAATAATTATCCGTTACCGTATCACAGAGCAATAATGGTTCTATTTCTCCATGACTCGGTTTATATTGAGCGTGTTTTTGGATGACTGCGAGCAGATTTTTTCTGTAATCTTCTAATTTAGCCATTGAATGATTAGCTTGTTGAAAGAACCACAGAGACGCAGAGGACACAGAGGAGGAAGAGAGGATAAGCAAAAGAGAATTGTATACACAGTTCTAAACGTAGATAAAAACATCCAGATAAATCATCCGTGGCACAGGCATCTTGCCTGTGAGTTCATCCGTGGCACAGGCATCTTGCCTGTGAGTTCATCTGCGGTTATTCTTCTTATATTATCCCCTAAAATCAAAACGAGGGATAAGTGTGGGCGATCGCGGGATATTCCCAGATATCTGGGGGACGGGAATCTGAGTTAAGCAAGGTCAAAATCGGTTAAATGGCGACGATGTGGAGGAATAAATCCCAAAACAATATCTTCTTGAGGAATTCCTAATTCTAAAAGTTCTAAAGCAATTCCTCTTTCAGTGCCATCTGACTCAATCCAAATTTTTTCTCCCACAATTCTCAAATGAAATACCACTGCGTGAACTCTTCCTGTTCGATCCCATCCCGTGTCCAGTAACAAATAATTATCTGTTACCGTATCACAGAGACATAATGGTTCTATTTCTCCATGACTCGGTTTATATTGGGCGTGTTTTTGGATGACTGCGAGCAGATTTTTTCTGTAATCTTCTAATTTAGCCATTGAATGATTAGCTTGTTGAAAGAACCACAGAGACGCAGAGGACACAGAGGAAGAAGAAAGAATAAGCAAAAGAAAATTGTATACACAGTTCTCAACGTAGATAAAAACATCCAGATAAATCATCCGTGGCACAGGCATCTTGCCTGTGAGTTCATCCGTGGCACAGGCATCTTGCCTGTGAGTTCATCTGCGGTTATTCTTCTTATATTATCTAATTAAAATCAAAACTATGAAAAGTCTGTGGAACCAACAAGAAGCGGCCCGATATGCAGGAGACTTAGCCCTGCGAGTCTATACCTCCCGCCTCCTGGGAAGAGACCCCTCTCTCGTACTCCATGGCGGCGGCAATACTTCTGTTAAAATCCAGGAAACCAACCTTCTGGGACAAGAAGAAGAGATTCTCTACGTTAAAGGCAGCGGTTGGGACTTAGCCACCATCGAAGAAGCAGGTTTCGCCCCCGTGCGCATGGCTCCCCTCCTGGCTCTGGCTAAACTTCCATCTCTCTCCGACCCGGAGATGGTGAACCAACTGAAAACCCAGATGACCCGGGCCAGCGCTCCTTCTCCTTCCGTAGAAACTATCCTCCACGCTACTTTACCCTACAAGTACGTGGACCACACCCACGCCGATGCAGTTGTTACCGTCACTAACACCCCCAAGGGAAGGGAAAGAATTGAGGAAATTTACGGCGATTCCGTGGTAGTTATACCCTACGTGATGCCGGGATTCGACTTGGCTAGGTTCTGTGCCGAACGTTTTGCAGCAGAGGCGGGAGAGAATACCCTGGGGATGGTGTTGATGAACCACGGGATCTTCTCCTTCGGGGCAACGGCGCAAGAGTCTTACGAGCGGATGATAGAATTGGTAAGTCGGGTTGAAGAGTATTTACAAGCAAAGGGAACTTGGGAAATAAAAAGAGAAGTTTCTCTTCCCCAGGATAGAAGCAAGTCTCAGGGGTTAGTTCTGGCTGCTTTGCGTCGGCAAGTCTCTACCGCAGCAGGGTTCCCGGTCATAATGACCCAACATTGCAATAGTAAGACTCTCAGTTTTGCCCAACGGGAGGATGTGGGGATTATTTCCCAACAAGGACCGGCAACCCCGGACCATGTAATTCGCACTAAACGATTGCCTTTGTTAGGACAAGAGGTGGAAGGTTATGTTGAAGCATATAAGACCTATTTTAATACCCACGCTCCCAGGGCTGGAGAAACCAAAACTATGCTCGACCCCGCACCACGAGTAATTCTCGACCCAGAATTGGGCATGTGTGTGGTAGGGAAAAATGCCAAAGCAGCGGCCATTGTAGCAGATATCTACCACCACACCATGGATATAATTCTCCGGGCTACTGCTTTGGAGAGTTACCAAGCTCTCTCCGGGCAAGATATTTTTGAGATAGAATATTGGGACTTAGAGCAGGCAAAATTGCGCAGGGGAGGTAAACCCCCCATCTTTACTGGGGAAGTGGCGGTTGTAACTGGAGCTGCTTCCGGGATTGGGAAGGCTTGTGTAGATTCTTTCTTGCAGCGGGGGGCAGCAGTAATAGGATTGGATATCAATCCCGCTATCAAAACCCTGTACAAGGGTCCAGATTTCTACGGCATGGTGTGCGATATTACCAACGAGAAGGCGGTAGCAAGGGCTTTAGAAGGGGGTGTAGCTGCTTTTGGCGGAATAGATATGGTAGTGCTGAATGCTGGGATGTTTCCTCCTGGGTGCAAAATAGAAGCTCTGACTATGGCGGAGTGGCGACGGGTGATGCAACTGAATCTGGATGCTAATTTGACTCTGCTGCGGGAATGTCACCCCTTGCTGAAATTGGCTCCCGGAGGGGGAAGGGTAGTGGCGATCGCCTCCAAAAACGTCCCCGCTCCGGGACCTGGTGCTGCCAGCTATTCCGTATCTAAGGCTGCTTTAAACCAGTTAGTGCGGGTAGCGGCTTTAGAGTGGGGAGGAGATGGTATTCGGATTAATACTATCCATCCCAATGCAGTGTTTGATACGGGGATTTGGACTGAGGAAGTTTTACAAGCTCGGGCTAGTTCTTACGGGTTATCGGTGGAAGAATATAAGAAGAGGAACGTTTTGCAAGTGGAGGTCAGCAGTCAGGATGTAGGGGAGTTGGCAGCGGAGATGTGTGGACCCCTGTTTGCCAAGACTACTGCGGCTCAGGTTCCTATCGATGGAGGGAATGAACGGGTGATTTAAATTGAAATTGAATTAATCATTATCTTGGAGATAGTCTTGTGGGATAGTCTTGTGGGATAGTCTTGTGGGATAGGCGAATTGGCTGTCCCCCTACCAAAGTAATGAGCAATGAACAATTAATATCAAATCTGAAAATGTTTGCTACAGATACAATAGTAAATGATTTTAGCCCAGAAACCGGGTTTCTCCTATTATTTTAAGGATTAATGCTAAAATTTTGGAAAGAAACCCGGTTTCTCAACCACGGGATAACCTCAATCTATACTATGATGCAATAAACTATTTGTAGCAATCATTTTTGTATTTCATATAACAATGAACAATTAAGAGGGGGATTTAGGGGGATCGTCTTTGTCTATTATCTGTAGCATTCTAATTGGGAAAACACCTGTTTGTAATCTATCGATAGAGTAGGTTCAGCTTTATCATCCGGTAGATTCGGTAACTGTTCTAATTGGGAAAACACCTGTTTGTAATCTATCGATAAAGTAGGTTCAGCTTGATCATCCGGTAGATTCGGTAACTGTTCTAATTGGGAAAACACCTGTTTGTAATCTATCGATAAAGTAGGTTCAGCGCGATCGCGAAGCGCTATATATATAAAATTACACTCCCAACTCTTGATGTTTATAGAGGTTCGATATAACTGGACATGATGTCAGCCAAGAAACTGTCCCCCTACCAAAGTAAAAGTGATTCGGAGTTATAAGTAATTGTAGGTTGGGTTTCCCGATAGCGAAACCCAACACAAGTTTCCTGGGCTTGTTGGGTTTCGTGAGCGAGACCCAACCTACAATCTATAGATGGAGGGAACGAACGGGTGATTTAAATTGAAATTGAATTAATAATTCCCTTGGAGATAGTCTTGTGGGATAGCCTTGTGGGATAGGCGAATTGGCTGTCCCCCTACCAAAGTAAAAGTGTAGGGTGGGCATTGCCCACCAGATGCTATTTCTTGCTTGAGTTATAAGTATATGAAATACGATAATGTTTGCTATCCCCCTAAATCCCCCTTATCAAAGGGGGACTTTGAGTAGACTTTGAGTAGACTTTGAGTAGACTTTGAGAGAATAAAGTAATTGTAGGTTGGGTTTCCCGATAGCGAAACCCAACACAAGTTTCCTCAACCCAACCGACGATGGAATAAACTAGAGACTTGACTATAATGCTATATATAAAATTCCACTCCCAACTCTTGATGTTTATATCGTACCTATAATTTGTCGCCGCCCCCTAACCCCTGTTTTCCCCCAGTGGGGGGGACCAAGGGGGGGCAAGGGGGGGGGTCCTCTAAGTCTCCGGTGAGCCCCCAACATTAAAATTACACTCCCAACTCTTGATGTTTATAGAGGTTCAATATAACCGGACATGACATCAGCCAAGAAACCGGGTTTCTGCTATTATTTGAGGGATTAACGCGAAATTTTGGTAAGAAACCCGGTTTCTAAACCATCATGTAATTTCAAAAACTTTCAAACCCAACAAACAACAACAAACAACCAACAACAAACAACCAACCAACAACCAACAACCAACACTTCGACTACGCTCAGTGCAAGCAACCAACAACAAATGAAAAAGATACCACCTAAGTTTCGAGCCAGGATTGAGGAAGCTAAACAGCAAGGACTGAAGGAATTAGATTTAAGCAATGATTACAACACAGATGATATTGATAGGTTAAAGGAAATACCTCCAGAAGTCTTTGAGTTAGAACAGCTAGAATCATTAAACCTAAGTTTCAATAATATTACTACAATCCCTCAAGATCTAGCTAGATTGCAAAATCTCCAATCTCTAGATTTATGGCAAAATAAATTGAGCGAATTTCCTCGTGTACTTGGTCAGTTGCCAAATTTGGTAGTTCTCAGATTGCAGTTGAGTTCATTAAAATCTTTGCCAGGGTGGCTATCTCAAATCAAAGATTTAAGTCTTGATTTGAGTCAAAAAAAAGAACAACCCTGCCAAGGTCTATCACTAAATTATCTAACTTGACTGAGCTAGATTTGACTTTGAATCAAATAACACATCTGTCAGAGTCCATCGGTAAACTCTCCAACTTGAGGAAGCTCAATTTGAGTGCTAATTCAATAACAAAACTGCCAGAGTCTATCGGTAAACTCTCTAACTTGACTGGGCTATATTTGACTTGGAATAAAATAACAAAACTGCCGGAGTCTATCGGGAACCTCTCTAACTTGACTGTAGTAAATTTGAGGAAAAACAAAATAACAAAACTGCCGGAGTCTATCGGTAAACTCTCTAACTTAACTGCTCTATATTTGTCGGAAAACAAAATAAAAAACCTGCCGGAGTCTATCGGTAAACTCTCTAACTTGACTGAGCTAGATTGGACTGCAAATAACATAACAAACCTGCCAGAGTCTATCGGTAAACTCTCTAACTTGACTAAGCTAGATTTGAGTGGAAATAAAATAACAAACCTGCCGGAGTCTATCGGTAAACTCTCTAACTTGACTGAGCTAGATTTGAGTGGAAATAAAATAACAAACCTGCCGGAGTCTATCGCTAAACTCTCTAACTTAACAAACCTAGATTTGATTGGAAGTAAAATAACGAACCTGCCGGAGTCAATGGCTAAACTCTCCAACTTGACTCGACTAAATTTGATGGGAAGTAAAATAACGAACCTGCCGGACTCTATCACTAAACTGTCTAACTTGACTGTGCTAGATTTGAGTGAAAATCAAATAAAAAACCTGCCGGAGTCTATCGGTAAACTGTCTAACTTGACTGACCTAGATTTGAGTACAAATCAAATAAAAAACCTGCCGGAGTCTATCGGTAAACTCTCTAACTTGACTCAGCTAGAATTGGGTTATAATAAAATAACAAATCTGCCAGAGTCTATCACTAAACTCTCTAACTTAACGAACCTAAATTTGACTTATAATAAAATAACAAACCTGCCAAAGTCTATCACTAAACTCTCTAACTTAACGAACCTAAATTTGACTTGGAATCAAATAACAAATCTGCCGGAGTCAATCGGTAAACTCTCTAACTTAAAAAACCTAAATTTGACTAAAAATCAAATAAAAAGCCTGCCGGAGTCTATCACCAAACTCTCTAACTTAAAGAAGCTAGACTTGAGTGACAATCCCCTAGAAACTCCACCCCTAGAAATTGCTGAAAAAGGAATAGAAGCCATTAGAGATTACTTCCAGCAACTGAAACAAGACTCAGATTACCTCTACGAAGCCAAACTGCTGATAGTAGGAGAAGCAGGAGCGGGAAAAACCACTTTAGCCAAGAAAATCCAAAACCCAGACTACCAACTACAAGAGGAAGATTCAACCCGAGGAATAGATGTAATTCCCTGGTATTTCCCCTACGAAAACCAACGAGATTTCCGCATGAATATCTGGGACTTTGGGGGACAAGAAATCTACCACGCCACCCATCAATTTTTCTTGACCAAACGCTCTCTCTATACTTTAGTGATAGATACCAGAAAAGAAGATACGGATTTCTATTACTGGCTGAATATTGTGGAACTTCTCAGCGAGAACAGTCCCTTATTGATTATCAAGAACGAGAAACAAGATAGAGAAAGAGAAATTAACGAAAGAGGTTTGCGGGGACAGTTCACCAACCTAGAAAAAACTTTAGCCACCAATCTCAAAACTAACCGAGGTTTGCCTGAGATTCTCACTCAAGTTAAACATTATATTACCAATTTACCTCACGTAGGGGATAAGTTACCTAAGACTTGGAAGCAAGTTAGAGAAGTATTAGAACAAGACCAGCGCGACTACATTAGTTTAGAAGAATATTTACGAATCTGCCAAGGCAACGGCATTACAGAAGGAAAGTATAAATTACAACTGAGCGGTTATTTACACGATTTAGGAGTTTGTCTCCATTTCCAAGACGACCCTTTATTAAACAAAACTGTCATTCTCAAACCAGAATGGGGAACTGCAGCAGTTTATAAAGTTTTGGATAACGATACAGTTCGCAATAATTGGGGAAAATTTACCAAACAAGACTTAGCAAATATTTGGCAGGGGGAAGAATACGAAAATGCTCAAGCTGAACTACTACAATTGATGATCAAGTTTAAACTATGTTATAAAATACCTAATACAAAGGAAACTTATATTGCTCCTCAACTCCTGACAGAGGAGGAACCAACCTATTCTTGGGCAGAAACTAATAATCTCATTCTTCGCTATACCTACGAATTCATGCCCAAAGGCATTATCACTCAGTTTATTGTGGCCATGCACAAGCAGATTTGGCAGCAGAAATATGTTTGGAAAAGTGGCGTTATTCTGGAGAAAGACCAAACCAAAGCAGAGGTAATTGAATATTACGGCAAGCGAGAGATTAAAATTAGAGTTGTAGGGAAACACAAGCGAGATTTATTGATTGCGGTTACTCACGAACTAGATAAAATTCACGATTCTTACCAGCGATTGAAGTATAAGAAGTTAATACCCTGCAATTGTCAGGGGTGTAAAAACGAGCAAGACCCTTATTTTTATCCTTTCAAGGATTTACAGGATTTTGTTGCAGCGGGGGAATATCAAATTCAATGCCGCAGAAGCTTTAAAATGGTCAATGTTCTTAGTCTAATTGGTGATACCATAGATTTGAGACAGTTGATTGAAGATGAAGGAAAGAGAAAAACTCATGAAGCTCGAAGATTTTCAAGGGAATTTCCTCAAGTGATAATTAACAATGTAAATAAACAAGAAGGCGATCGGATGGAACGGAACATTCAAATTTCTCAAAGCACGGTTAACAATTCCAACCTGGGGGATGTTAGCGGGATTGTTAATACTACAATCAACCAGTTACCAGAGTCTAACTCTCAGGAACAAGAAATTAAAAAACTGTTGAGTCAACTGCAAGAGGCGATTTCTAATGAAACCAGTCTGAAAGATGAGGACAAAACCGACGCATTAGAGGAAGTGAAAAATTTAGCAGAAGCAACTCAAAATCCTGATGAAGGTAAGAAGAAAACAGCGGACAAAGCAATTAGGATGTTAAAAAGAATATTAAACGGTTTGCCCACTGCCACTGAGGTAGTGCTGAATCTTGATAAACTGCTGCAAGCAATTTTCAAACTACCGGGATTGGGTGGTTAATATTTAAGCCCAGGAAACTTGTGTTGGGCGGTCCCTGAGCGACAGTCGAAGGGTTTCGCTACCGCTCAACCCAACCTACAATTGCTAAATGAACAAGTCTTTAGTTAGCGATCGCTCATGGGGAGATGGTGGTGGAACTTGTTATTGTTAATTTCTTTGATTCTGTATTATATGAATTACGAAAATATTTGCTACAAATAGTTTATTTTCCGTAGGTTGGGTTGAGGTAACGAAACCCTTCGACTTCGCGGTCAGTGCCCTTCGGCTACCCTTCGACTTCGCTCAGGGCGAGCGCTCAGGGACCGCGGAGTCGAACTGCAGGGACCGCGTAGTCGAAGGGGGGCTACCCCACGTTGATAAATTTATATTTTATCTGCTTTTATTATTTTTGTTGTTGCTTGAGAAATTAGGAGCGGTGCGTTGCGCCCCGCGAAGCGCCGCTCTTAGCGATCGCACCCTACTTTAACTACAATTGCTATGAGATAGCCCCGTGGGATAGGCGAATTGGCTGTCCCACCCAAGTTAAAGTGTAGAGGGTGGGCATTGCCCACCAGATGCTATTTGTTGCTTTAATTAATATCAAACGGGTCCGGTCAAAAACAGTTGAATTTTTAATTTTCAATAGTCGCGGCTTACTATATGGCAGCCCAGAGGGCCACCCCACGTTGATAAATTTATATTTTATCTGCTTTTATTATTTTTGTTGTTGCTTGAGAAATTAGGAGCGGTGCGTTGCGAACTACTTTAACTACAATTGCTATGAGATAGCCCCGTGGGATAGGCGAATTGGCTGTCCCACCCAAGTTAAAGTGTAGAGGGTGCGGCACTGCCCACCAGATGCTATTTGTTGCTTTAATTAATATCAAACGGGTCCGGTCAAAAACAGTTGAATTTTTAATTTTCAATAGTCGCGGCTTACTATATGGCAGCCCAGACTTGCCCTGCCCTTCGACTTCGCGGTCAGTGCCCTTCGGCTACCCTTCGACTTCGCTCAGGGCGAGCGCTCAGGGACCGCGGAGTCGAACTGCAGGGACCGCGTAGTCGAAGGGGGGCTACCCCACGTTGATAAATTTATATTTTATCTGCTTTTATTATTTTTAGGGTTGGATCCCCCCCAGCCCCCCTTCAAAAGGGGGGAGCCTAGAAAGTCCCCATTTGTAGCATTACTTGAAAGTCCCCCGACTTGAAAGTCCCCCTTCGATAAGGGGGATTTAGGGGGATAGAAAAATAATTCAACCTCGAATACCATTAATATAAGCCTCAGTGAGAGAATGTTGAGGAGACTCAAACACTTGTTTCCCAGAGCCAAATTCAATTAACTTTCCGCTACCAGATTGGAACCAAAATAAAGCTACATAGTCAGCAATGCGTTTCGCTTGAGCTAGATTGTGGGTGACAATTAACACGGTATACTTTTCTCGCAGACTAAGAATTAAATCTTCGACAATACTACTAGAAATAGGGTCGAGAGCGCTGCAAGGTTCATCCATCAGTAATGCTTCCGGTTGTAATGCTAAAGCACGAGCAATACAAAGACGTTGCTGTTGTCCTCCAGAAAGGGCCAGAGCGCTATCTTTCAATCTGTCTTTTACTTCATCCCACAATCCCACATCCTGTAAAGTTGTTTCAACAATGGAGTCAATTTCTTCCCTATTTTTAATTCCATGTTCTCTTAAGGGAAAGGCAATATTTTTCCAAATAGAGAGAGGAAAAGGATTGGGTTTTTGGAAGATCATGCCCACGCGACGGCGCAAAGCGATAACATCTAGTTTGGGATCGAGAACTTCTAGATCTCCTAGTTTAATACTACCTTCAACTCGAGCATGAGGCATTAAGTCTTTGAGACGATTGAGACAAGATAAGAAGCTACTTTTGCCACAACCTGATGGACCGACTAATGCAGTGATACAACCTGTGGCGATCGACATGGTTACGTCTTCAAAAGCAGGTTTGGCACGATAATATAAACTAAGTTTTTCTGTCTGTATTTTGGTTGTTGGTTGTTTGTTGTTGGTTATTTGTTGTTGGTTGTTGGTTATTTGTTGTTTGTTGTTTGTTGTTTGTGGATTACTCATTTGATTGTTCTCAATTTCTACTAAATCTAGAAATATTTGGTCCAAGTCCCCAGGGTCGTCAAAGTCCCCCTTTGATAAGGTCAAAGTCCCCCTTTGACAAGGGGGATTTAGGGGGATAGGGATAAGGGGGATTTAGGGGGATAGGCTCTTGATTTAACGATACAAAATTCTATTTTCTAACCAACGATGGGTAATCCAGGCTGCCATACCATTAATAATTAGGAGCAACATAATCAATACTAATGCGGAACCGTAGGCATTAGGATCTCCACCGGAGATATTCATGGATAAATCAAAGATGTGGATGGAAAGGGAGCGTCCGGAATCAAGCAAAGATGTTGGCAGGTGATCGACATATCCACTAGTAAAAAGTAAAGCGGCAGTTTCCGCGATCGCCCTCCCAACTCCCAGCACTAAACCTACCAACAATCCCGGTACTGCTGCTGGTAATAAAAGATGCCACAAGGTAGAAGTGCGGCATATGCCCAAACAAGCTGCTCCAAACCGATAATCATTGGGAACGGCTCTCAATCCTTCCTCCGCAGAGCGAATTAAAATAGGTAATACCATGCAAGCAAGAGTTAGTCCCCCGGAAAGAATAGAATATTTAAATCCTAAAATCCGAACAAATAAAGCATTGCCAAATAAACCAAAAACAATAGAAGGAACGCCAGCTAAAACATCTAAACTGCGTCGCACCAATCGCCCGAACCAGTTCTCTTCTCTAGTAAACTCTGCTAGTAAAATTGCCGTTCCCACTCCTAAGGGAATAGATACAGTCAAGCAAACAGCCAAAATCAGTACTGTAGAAACAATAATTGGCGCGATGCCTCCAGAACGTCCCGCATCTTTTGTGGCAGTAGTGAGAAATTCCCAGGAAATTTGTCCTATTCCGTGCCAAATAATATCTCCTAAAATCCAAAAGAAAATAGCAGTAATTATGAGAGGAACGGACCAAACTAAAGAAGTTGTTATTAGTTGTTTGTTGTTGGTTGTTTGTTTTTTGTTGTTTGTTTTTTGTTGTTGGTTCATTAATTATTGTTCGTTGATTATTTCTGACGCAACAACTAAAATGATAATCATTCCCATTAATCCTAAGCCGCTGACAAATAAAGCAGAACGATGATTGCCCAAGGCATAAGCCATTTCCAAAGCAATATTAGCAGTGAGGGCTCGCATGGGGTCGAAAATACTCCTCGGGATTTGCACCACATTCCCACAAACCATCAGCACTGCCATGGTTTCTCCAATGGCTCGCCCTGTTTCCAGAATTACTCCAGTAAATAACCCCGATTTAGCTGCGGGAAACACTACCCCTACAATGGTTCCCCATTGAGATAGTCCTAAAGAGGCTGCACCGATGAGATATTCTTCCGGTATTTTGGCAAAACTAGCATCTGCAATCAGAGCAATAGTGGGCAGAATCATAATAGTTAAAATTATAATTCCCGCTAATAAACTAGTTCCCGGTGGATTAATAGAATTAATGAGAGGAACTAGCACTACTAATCCCCAAAATCCGTAAACTACCGAAGGAATACCTGCTAGTAATTCAATCAATCGGCGATAGAAATAAGCAATTTTTGCTGGGGCGTAATATTGGCAAAAAACAGCAGATAAAATCCCCAAAGGAGTGGCAATTAATACGGAACCGAGGGTGACAAAAAGAGTGCCCAATAACATGGGAGTAAGATTATATAACCCTTCCGCAGGATTCCAAGAGGAATCTGTGAAAAAAGGCACAATTCCCTCATCTTGCAACACTGGAATTGCTTCTAGAATTAAAAAGAAAACAATAAATAATACAATTGCCCCAGTGATGGTTGCTAAAATCCTGAGAATGGAAATTAGCAACAAGTCAGCTTGGGATTGAAGTCTATTGAATAGGGACGAAATTTTGAGCTTCCACAAGGTCATGAACCTCTTTTGACTGAGCAAAATCAATAAATTGTTGAGTTAATGGGGATGGTGAGGTATTAGTTACTAGATTTAAAGGACGAAAGAGAGGAAAACTGCCATCGCCAACGGTTTTGGTACTTGCTTCCACCCCACCAACAGGTAGGAGTTTAATGGCTACTCCATTAGCAATACTGTATTCGGCAGTACCGATAGAAACATAGCCGATCGCGTCTTTATTTCCCGCTACAGTCTTAATGCCTTGCTGATTATCTTTAATCACTACATCTGGTTTAACTTGAGCATTTTTGAGTTTAAAGTATTTCAAGAACAACTCTAAAGTAGAATGACCTTCCGCTTTATTAACCACAGTAATAGGAGCTGCTTTACCCCCTACTGCTTTCCAGTTTTCAATTTCACCAGTATAGATTTTAACTATCTGCTCGTCGCTGAGAGCTTTAATATCATTATCTTTGTTAACAATAATACCAATACCATCTTGAGCAATGACAAACGTTAAAACGTTTGGCTTTTCTTCCTGTTTCAAAGCGCGAGAAACCATGCCAATATCTGCCAATCCTTGTTCCGCATCGTATAGTCCTCGAGAAGAACCTCCAGTTTGCACGTCCACCCGAACATTAGCATTTTCTGACTCAAAACGTTTGGCAATTTCGTTGGCGAGAGGAGCGACGGTGGTAGAACCTGTTATTGTTAATTTCTTTAATTCTGTATTAGAACCAGCTTGACTGCAGGATAATAATCCCAAACAAAGGAGACTAACTAAGGAGAAGGCGAAGCTTTGTTTCTTGTGCATCAATTATTCTCAACCGTTTCAGCAGTAGTTTCAGCTTTGGCACACAACTTTACCAAATTATCTGCTAAATCTAAAATTTCTTTACAAAAATTAATAAACTCATTCTAGATATAGCATTTCTCATACTTGTGAGGTCATTAGAAATAAGTGCAGAAGCAGTCCGCAGGTTTATAGGTGTACATATTGACCAAGGAACCCTATAAATAACGCTATGAAGACCAATACAGCCTCACTCTCCACTATCAACTCTCCACTATCAACTATCCACTATCAACTCTCCACTATCAACTATCCACTATCAACTCTCCACTATCAACTCTCCACTATTGCTATAAATCAATCTTTCTCCGCTACGATTCTAATTCTACGATAGTCTGCGTACCAAATATTATCTCGAAATAAAACTGCTCTTACTTCATCTTCAATTTGTTTCTTGGCCGCTAACTTTTCCTCTGCTGATAAACTATTAAAAAGCGCTCCAGCAAACATTTCTAACCAATTCCCCATTCCCTCTTCTCCTCCATTTAAAGGAGTGGGCCGGTCAAAAAGGGTAGCATAGCTAACAGAAAAACCTTGGCTTTCTAGTAAAGTTGCATATTCCCCAATAGTGGGGAAATACCAAAGATTAAAATGGTTTAATTGCAAAACTTTTTTCATGGCTTTAATAATAGTTTGTACGTTGCCTTTGCCACCAAACTCTGCCACGAAACGACCTTTGTTTTTCAAAGCATGCCAAATACAAGTTATTGCCTTTTCTGGAGGTTGCACCCAGTGCAGCACTGCGTTGGAAAATACCCCATCAAACTGTTTTTGGAAAGTAAAATTAGTAGCATCGGCAAGAATAAATTCCAGTTTGGGATAATTCTCTTTTGCTCTATTGATAATGGTAGGCGAATTATCAATTCCTATAACCCTAGCTACCCTCTCAGCAATTTTAGCTGTAAGCTGACCGGTACCGCAACCCAAGTCTAGTATTAGTTCCTCTGGTTGAGGGGAAAGCAGTTCCATTAAATCCGCTCCATACTGCCAAACAAAACCATGTTGCTGTTCGTACAGCTGGGGGTTCCATTCTTCTGGTTTCTTTGTTCTTTTTTCCATCGTTTTTTCTTGCTATTTAGTCAATTAACTGTTACAATCTTAGAACTGAGGCAGAAACCCGGTTTCTCTAGGGTGTGGTCAAAACCAGTTGGTTTTAAGATCTAGTTTTTTCAGAATATTGTAACTGCCGTCCGTCAGTCCACTATTGATATTGCTTTTGACTACAGCGATAGATGCAGTTCGACGACCCTCTCCGCAAGCTGTGGTGGGCAGTGCCGCACCCTACTAAAAAAACTCCATCAACTATTATCTAACATGAAAAAGCTAATTACAACATTTTTTGCTTTCTTCCTTGTTCTATTGTCTGTCAGTTGTAGCTCTTCGTCAAATAATAATTGGTGGGAAGTTTACTTTACAACTCCAGGACAGGAAAAGCAAGAAATACTCCAAACACTGGTAAAATTAATTGATAACGCAAAAACTTCAATTCATATTGCTGCTTTCGAGTTTAACTTAGATCCTGTTGCTGAAGCGCTAGTTAAAGCTAAACAAAGAGGTGTGGACGTAGAATGGATTACGGATGATGAACAGGGTTTAAAAGCAGATAAAAAACCTGAACACGGTCAATTCGCAAAACTAACTAAAGCTGGGATTAAAGTAATATCTGATAATCGTCGAGGCTTAATGCACGATAAATTTATCATCTTCGATGGGCAAACAGTTTGGACTGGCTCAACTAATTTAACCATTAACGGTACTCAAAAGAATAATAACAACGTCTTGGTAATGAAATCTCCGGAAATAGCTACTATTTACGAAGGAGAATTCCAAGAAATGCAAGCAGGAAAATTTGGGGTAACTTCCCCTTCCACAGTAGCACAGCAAAAGGTCAATGTGAAAGATACTCCGGTGCAAATCTTATTTGGGGCGGAAGATAATGTAGCTCAGTTCTTGGTAGGAGAAATAGGAAAAGCAGCGAAAAGCATTGAGTTTATGGCCTTTTCCTTTACTCTCGACGAAATGGGCGAAACTATGGCAAAAAAAGCGCAAGAGGGAGTGAAAGTACAAGGAATTTTCGAGTTAAGAGGTAGCGAAACTCAGTATAGCGAATTACCTCGTTTGTTCTGTCAAGGACTTCCGGTTAAGCAAGATGGAAACCCTCGGACATTTCATCATAAAGTCATCATCTTAGATGGGGAAACTGTAGTGACTGGTTCTTTCAATTTTAGCAATAATGCAGACCAGAAAAATGATGAAAATGTGGTGATTATTAAGAATCCGCAGATAGCTAAACTCTATCAAGCAGAATTAAATCGTCGCTGGGCAGAAGGGAAGAAACCAGATAAAAGTAAAATTAAATGTTGATTGCGATTGTTTTTTTCAGCCAAGACAAGAAACCGGGTTTCTGCTATTATTTTAGGGATTAATACTGAAATTTTTGCAAGAAACCCGGTTTCTAAACCCACTGGATAACCTAAAGTGATGATTTATTATCTAATATATTGTTTTAGTAGGTTGGGTCTCCCGATAGCAAAACCCAACACAAAGAGCTTTGGTTGTTGGGTTTCGTAACCTCAACCCAACCTACAATCTTAAAAGTCCCCCTTTTTAAGGGGGATTTAGGGGGATAAACCCTATTTTCAATAATATAAAATAAAATTCACATATCAATTGCCATCGCCTTCAATTAACTGCACAAATTCTGTTAAACTCTGAGAATAACGCTCTCCAGCTATAGAGAGAAAATCATTATGACCGGCATCATCTACCCAGAGAGATAGCTTGGGTGTGGGTGCTGCAGCAAATAGTTTCTCTCCATGAGAAAAAGGAATTGTTTTATCTTCTTTTCCGTGCATCACCAACACCGGACAATTAATCTTTTTAATTTTAGCAATGTTCACAAAGCGATCGAAAGGTAAAATGGGGATTGGCACTTTTACTCTAAAAGCAGTGGTAAAAGTACCCTGCACAATCAAACCGGCAATAGGTCGATTGACTGCTAAATGAAATGCCGGACCTCCGCCAACAGAATAGCCGTATAGAATAATTTTTTCTGGCTCTATCTTTAATTGTTCTGTTAAATAATTATAAGCTGCATCTGCGTCCTCATAAGCATTCCGTTCTGATGCTTTGCCCTCGCTAGTGCCGTAGCCGCTATAATCGTAAGCAAAGACATTAAAGCCTAGCTGATTGAATTCTTGCAATACCGGTTGAATATTTCCTAAATCTTTGCCGTTACCGTGCATGTAGAGTATAGTGTAGGGCAGTACATTAGTACTACCAGCAGTAGGCAAGGGTAAATAAACAGCAGAAAGATTACGGCCATTGCTTTTGAATTTGAGAATATTTTTGCTATCTTGATAGCTAGAAGGAGGAGAGGGAAATATCAATCTATCGACAAAGAAAAAGATATAGATAGCAAAACAAACGTAGATAAATAAGAGGGAGCGTCCCAATCTTAGCCAACTCCATTCTCCCCACAACAGTCGCGCCAGCATTTGTTTATTCATTCTTTTTTTCCACTAATAATCTATCTATCCCCCACCACCTATAGCAATTAACAATTAACACTCTCGCGTAGCGGTCCCTGCACTTCGGCTACCCTTCGGCTACCCTTCGGCTGCGCTCAGGGCAAGCGCTCAGGGCAAGCGCTCAGTGACCGCGAAGTCGAAGGGCAGTGCAGGCAATGAACGAGTGGCGAGTTCGTGCAAGAAAAATGCCCATGCACGCTTTATACAAAGGTGATCCAGCCGATGCAGCACCTTTATATAAAGAATGTAGCATGTTTTGACACTTTAGAAGCGAAGCGCTATATAACCTAGGATTAATCAAGGATAAAAACTCAACTGAGGTAAACCCAAAGTTTCTTCCCAACCCATCATCAAATTCAAACATTGCACTGCTTGTGCCGACTGTCCTTTCATCAAATTATCCGTTGCGGACATGACGATGACCCGGTCAGTTCTCTGGTCAACTTCCACTCCAATGTAACAAAGATTGGTTCCCACAGCCCATTTAGTTTGGGGATAAACTCCATTGGGCAAAATCTTCACAAAGGGAGCGGCTCGATAAAAGGCAGTATAAATAGTGATTAAATCTTCCCGCACCAACCCCGGATCTCTGAGGGTGGCGTAGACAGTAGCTAATATTCCCCTCACCATGGGAACCAGATGGGGGGTAAACTGCACCCTAACCTCTACACCTGCCAGTTCGCTACATATTTGTTCGATTTCTGGGGTGTGTCGGTGTCCCGCAACTCCATAAGCCCCTAAAGATTGATCTGCCTCGGCGAATAATAAGTGGGTTTTTGCCTGCCTTCCCCCTCCAGAAGTTCCTGACTTGGCATCGATAATGGCGGTTTCCGGCAAAATTAACCCCTGTTTGAGTAGGGGAGCGAGGGCCAGTAAACTGGTAGTGGGATAGCAGCCGGGACAGCCAATTAAGTTTGCTCTTTTAATTTCCTGGCGATATAATTCTGGTAAGCCGTAAACTGCTTCCCCTGCTTCTGCCGTATCGCTCCGTTCTGTTTTATACCAGGTGGTGTAAGTATTCAAGTCTCGAAAGCGATAATCGGCGGACAAGTCTAGCACTTTACACCCTTTTTTCATTAGGGTAGGAGCTATTTGACAGGCGAGACCGTTGGGTAAGCCGAGAAATACTACTTCGCAGCGAGAGGCTATGGTTTCTAAGTCTATTGCTTCTACGGTTAATTGTACCTGATGACCTAGGTGGGGATACAAGTCAGCAAATTTTTTCCCTGCACTGCTGTCTCCCGCTAAACAGACAATTTCCACCTCTGGATGCTCTGTTAACAGGCGCACCAATTGCACCCCGCCGTAACCAGATGCACCGATAATTCCCACTGGCAAACCCATAATACCTCTTTCCTCTCAATTTTTCTCTCGGACAGAACTGTTGCTGCATTCTAGTTCAAATAGGAAAAATTGGGGGAAATTCTAGGATATAGCGCTACGCATTTAGGTATTGTCATTAATAAAGCCTGAAACCTAGTCATAGCCAAAGAGTGAATTTATTTTTTTGAATTTTGACGAATTTAGTAGCGCTATAATTGGCGAATACTGATCGCAAACAATTCTAGAAACCGGGTTTCTGCGTAAGTCCTAGTAGAGAAACCCGGTTTCTGCGTCAGTCCTGAGATGAAAAAAGCAAGAAATGAGTTAGAATCTAGAAAGAAAAATATCGGTCAAAACTACAGTTTCTCTTTCTATAGCGCTTCAATCGGTGTTGTTACAACTAAATAAAGAGCCTTTGATACATTTGGAGTCTCAGAAAAATCTGTTTCGAGACGAGCGCGAAGCCCTATATAGCAATATTAGAACGATTGCTACACGGCGAACCTACCGCTGCTGTGCTGTATTAACTATCAACTGTCAACTATCAACTGTCAACTGCTATAACTTTACCCGTGGAAACCCTGCCTAATCATTCCTTTACATTTGACTCTATCGATACGGCTTTGGCGGATCTCAAGGCCGGTCGTGCCCTGGTGGTGGTGGATGACGAAAACCGAGAAAACGAAGGAGATCTGATTTGTGCCGCTCAATTTGCCACACCGGATCTAATTAATTTCATGGCAGTAGAAGCGCGGGGATTGATCTGTTTGGCCATGACGGGCGATCGCCTGGATGCTTTGGATTTACCTTTAATGGTGAATAAAAACACTGACAGCAATCAAACCGCGTTTACTGTTAGTATCGATGCTTCCCCTCATTTAGGGGTAACCACGGGCATCTCGGCAGAAGACCGGGCTCGTACTATTCAGGCTGCCATCGCCCAACAGACCCGACCGGAAGATTTGCGCCGCCCCGGTCATATCTTTCCTTTGCGAGCTAAGGAAGGGGGGATTCTCCAACGGGCGGGTCATACGGAAGCCTCTATCGACTTAGCTCGTCTGGCGGGTTTGTATCCAGCGGGAGTTATTTGCGAAATCCAAAACCCAGACGGTTCCATGGCCCGGTTGCCGGAGTTAATTGACTATGCCAGGAAACATCAACTCAAACTGATTAGTATTGCGGATTTAATCGGTTATCGCCTCAAACACGATCGCTTTGTCTATCGGGAGACAGTAGCACAATTACCCAGTCAGTTCGGCCAGTTTCAAATCTACGGCTATCGCAATAGTTTAGATAATACAGAACATGTGGCCATTGTCAAAGGGGAGCCTGAGAAGTTCAAAGAATCTACGGTGATGGTGAGGATGCACTCGGAATGCTTGACTGGAGATGCTTTGGGGTCCCTGCGCTGCGACTGTCGCATGCAGTTGCAAGCAGCCTTAAAAATGATTGACAATGCCGGGTGTGGGGTAGTGGTTTATCTCCGTCAGGAAGGACGGGGCATCGGTTTGGTGAATAAGTTAAAAGCTTATTCCTTGCAAGACCTAGGTTTGGATACGGTAGAAGCCAACGAACGGTTGGGTTTCCCGGCAGATTTGCGGGATTACGGTATGGGGGCCCAAATGCTCAATGATTTGGGAGTGCATAAAATTCGCTTGATTACCAACAATCCTCGCAAAATTGCCGGTTTGAAGGGCTACGGCTTGGAAGTAGTAGAGCGAGTGCCTTTATTAATCGAGGCCAACGACTATAATTGCGATTATTTAGCGGCTAAGGCGCAGAAGTTGGGTCATTTGCTCTTGCAAACATATTTAATTACTTTGGCCATGGAATGGGTGGGGGAACCATCTGAGGTGAAGGAACGGTACGAGAAGTTGGAGAAATTGCGCTATTTAGCCCGCTGCCATCATTTATTGTTGCAAGAAGAAACTAGACCGGTGGCCATCGCTCTTTTTGGTAAACCCAATCTCATCGTTCACTTAGGCTTCGACCGCGCTAATCTTGCTGCAGCAAATTGGTATCAAAGTGGGAATCATCCTTACTTACAAGCCATTGGCAATATTTTAGATAATCTAGTTAGTTGGGGGGAGATGAAACGGCTGGAGTTTCTTATTTCTCCTGGGGACGACCCCATGTTGGGTTTGCAAGTGAAGTTAGACAGACAGCATTTTTCTTTAGATGGTTCGCCTTCCGCACTTTGTCAGAAGTTGGAAACTCAAACTATTTATAGTTTTGTGCGGTAAAATGTCGATGAATCATTTCTATTCCATGAATGAAGGAGAAAAAGTAGCTCAACAAGCTACCGCCGATATTACTAATTGGTTACATAGTTTAGATAGCACTATTACAGTAGAGAATGTAGAACAGGACCCCCATTATCAAAAATTAGATGTAGATTTAGTTTTAACCACTGGTAAAGGGCGTTTTCAACTGGAAATTAAAGGCGATCGCTGGCACAAAACGGGGAATTTTTTCTTTGAAACCCACAGTAATAAAGAAAAAGGAACTCCTGGTTGTTTCCTGTATACTCAGGCGGATTGGCTGTTATATTATTTTGTTATTCCTCGTACTCTTTATTTGTTGCCCATGCCAGCAACCAGAGATTGGTTTCTGCCACAAATTCAGAGATTTCCGGAAAAGAATACTAGAACTCCAGTAGGACGGAGTTATTATACTACTGTAGGACGGTTAGTACCGATTCAAAGGGTTATTGAAGAAGTGGATGGGGTTAGATGTTTGAATAATTTAATCGCAGATGAACAAGTGTGAAGGAAGATAGATACAAAAGCAACTTGGTATAAGGTGGGTTAAGAGAAGTTGAAACCCACCAGCATTTTCACTGACCTCTTGATTTTGAGATTAGATGAATCAATGGGCTAATGAGAAGACCGTTCATCACTTATCTGCTGAACCTTGGCAATACTCAAATCTAAGGCTTTAGCAATTTGTTCTACAGTTAAACCCAAGTTTAACAAACTAAGTACTGATAGTTTAGCCTTTGCTTCTACCTCTCGTTCAACTTCTTCCTTGACCTCTTGTTTAACTTCTTCCTTTACTTCTTCCTTTACTTCTTCCTTCACATCCTCTTTCACCT
>JH610513.1 GCA_000252485.1 Prochloron didemni P4-Papua_New_Guinea
ATTCGGACTATCTTCTTACTGTCTACGAATTCTTGATAGTGTATTGGTACGCCAGGGTCTAAACTTCTTTTGGCCCAGACCACCACTGCTTGCCAATTTTGTTTCGGTTTGTATTGACCGATATAAACAAACAATTCTGTGAGAAAGCGCCAGTAGAAATTCTCATCGTTTTGGAACTGTACTTCCAGAAAATAGATTGGTTGGTTGGATGTTGCATTGGTGGGTAAGAATACCCCATCCATAGTTCTGGCTAGTTCTTTCACTTCTACGGAGCTGAATTGATAGGATTGAGCCAAACTTGATTGCTTGCCAATTAATTCAAACAGCAGTCCTGGACAGGTTTGGAAGAGTTCGTAGAAAATTGTGTCGGTTCTCATTTATAGCAGTTGACAGTTGATAGTGGACAGTTGATAGTTATAGGGCAACTGGTTGGTTGCTGGAACTCAATACTAAACATGTTCATAGGCAGGATACATGGATGTACCTCATGACCAAGAAACCCAGAAGTGTTGGAGCATATAACTTGGATTTATCATTATATTCTAGCATGAAATATTCTATTTCATTGCTTTGTTTAACCAAAATTAGAAAGAAATGCGACTAAAAATAACAAATACTATTTTTGACTTATTCCGTGGGTTAGAAACCGGGTTTCTACTATTGTTTTCCCATCAGTATTAAAATTTTACCAAGAAACCCGGTTTCTGTGCTGAAGGTGTGTCAATTAGAAGACCGTTCATCACTTATCTGCTGAACCTTGGCAATACTCAAATCTAAGGCTTTGGCAATTTGTTCTACAGTTAAACCCAAGTTTAAC
>JH610514.1 GCA_000252485.1 Prochloron didemni P4-Papua_New_Guinea
GGCTTCCGTTTTCCCGAGATGTATCGTGAGTTTTTTTTCATTGATTATTCCGCCAGAGAGCATCAGCAACGCGACAAACATCGTACATAGGAGCAACATCGTGAACTCGAAGAATATCCGCCCCAGCAGCGATCGCCCGACAACAAGCTGCCCCAGTTCCCCAAACCCTCTCTTTCGGTTCCGGGCGATTAAGAATATGACCGATAAAGCTTTTGCGAGAAGCTCCTACAAGCATTGGCACACCCAAAAAACGCAATTCTCCTAAGCGCCGCAACAGTTCGATATTTTGCTCTTGAGTCTTAGCAAAACCAATACCAGGGTCTATTATTAAGCGCGATCGCTCTATTCCGGCACTTACCGCCGCCTCAATTCTCTGCTCCAGAAATTGGTATACTTCCCCCACCAAGTCTCTATAGTCCGTCAGAGTTTGCATAGTTTCTGGCGTACCGCGAATATGCATCAAGACTATGGGTACATTCAACTGCGCTACCCGAGGAAACATCTCCTCATCGAAAGTCCCAGCAGAAATATCATTCACCAAATTTGCCCCAACGGCGATGGCAGCCTCAGCCACCCTAGCTCTAGTAGTATCGATAGAAATAGGAACAGATATGTGAGAACGAAGTGCCTTAATAACTGGTATCACTCGATTTAATTCCTCTTCCAAAGAAATTTGAGTCGCACCAGGGCGAGTAGACTGACCTCCCACATCAATAATATCCGCCCCAGCTTCCACCATTTTCCTTCCTTGGAGACTCGCAGCATCCAGAGAAAGAAACTCACCCCCATCGCTAAAACTATCGGGAGTTACATTTAAAATCCCCATTAAATAAGTCCGCTCTCCCCAAAGAAAAAGTTGGTTGCCTGCACTGAGCGCTTGCCCTGAGCGTAGTCGAAGGGTAGTCGAAGTGTTGGTTATTTGTTGCTTGCACTGAGCGTAGTCGAAGTGTTGGTTGTTGGTTATTTGTTGCTTGCACTGAGCGTAGTCGAAGTGTTGGTTGTTGGTTATTTGTTCTTGGTTGTTTGTTGTTTGAGTCATGAGCAAATGGGTGTGATTAAAAGTAGTCGAAGAGAGTTTCTTAGTAGGGTGGGCATTGCCCACCACAGCCCCTATCGCTGTAGCCCCTATCGCTGTAGTCAAAAGCAGCAACCATGATCTATATCTATAGCCCCTCTCCCATTGGGAGAGGGGTTGGGGAGAGGGCAATTTCCACTTACTGATAATTGACAATTCTGGCAAAATCAGCTGGGTCTAAACTAGCACCTCCTACCAGCGCCCCATCAATTTCCGGTTGAGCCATAATTTCGTCAATGTTACCTGGTTTCACCGAACCACCATATTGAATAGTGACATTTTGATTTTGCAACTGAGCGCGAATCAAACCAATAACTCGATTTGCTTCCGAAGTTTCACAGGTATCCCCAGTTCCAATTGCCCAAATAGGTTCGTAAGCAATAACCAAATTACTTTGGTCCACACCTACCAAGTCTCGTTCCAACTGATTGATGATAATCGACTCAATTTCGACCGCATCTCTTTGTGCTTTGGTTTCCCCCACACAGAGAATAGGAGTGATAGAGTGGCGTTGAGCTGCCTTCAATCGCAGATTTACCGTTTCGTCAGTTTCCCCAAAATATTGCCGTCGTTCGCTGTGACCGACAACAACATACTGGACACCGATTTCTACCAGCATAGAACCTGCAATTTCTCCAGTATAGGCTCCTTTATTTTCCCAATGGATATTTTGCGCTCCTACACGCACCCTGCTATCTTCTAACTTAGCTGCGATCGCTCCCAAAGCCGTGAAGGGAGCGCAGAGGACGATTTCTCGCTCTGGAGCCGTTTTTTCGATTTCAGCCATAAATCCTTGCACAAACGACCGGGACTCCGCCTGGGTCTTATGCATTTTCCAGTTACCAGCAATGATAATTTTCCGCACCACGTCAACCTTGTCAATTTCAACACATATCGCACAAATTACAAGTTTAAGCCTTTGAGTGAGGTTAAAGCTAGGTTATAGCGCTACGCGCAATTCAAAATTCAAAATTCAAAATTCAAAAAGACGGCTACGACTAGGTTTCGGGCTTTATTAATGTCCTAACCTAAATGCGTAGTGCTATATCAGCAATACTAATACTTCTACAGTTTAATATTAAATTAAATTACATCCACTTGACATTTATACTCTATTCTGTTAAAATTGAGTTGACTCCAGCTTCCATTCATCTTTAACCAAAATTGCTAGCACGAGATTATAGCAACTCAAAAAAAATAAATTAAAGTAATAACAAAAGCTTTGAGAGTAATAAGATTGAAGAGGTTTAGATGACTAAAACTGTTGCCGATATCATGACTGCCGATCCGATTACGGTGGAACCACAAACATCTCTGACCACCGCAATTCAAATTCTAGCAGAAAAGCAGATCACAGGACTGCCAGTAGTCAATGAAAGGGGAGAATTAGTTGGGGTAATCTCGGAAAGTGACTTGATGTGGAAAGAAACCGGAGTAGATACTCCACCCTATATCATGTTTCTGGATAGCGTTATCTATCTCCAAAACCCCGCTCGTTACGATAAGGAGATCCATAAAGCCTTGGGACAAACCGTAGGAGAAGTAATGAGCGACAAACCTATTACCATAGAACCCAACGCTACTATAAGGGAAGCAGCTCATTTAATGCACGAAAAGCACGTCCGTCGCTTACCAGTAGTTGATACTTTGGGAAAAGTGATTGGCATACTCACTCGTGGTGATATTATTCGCACGATGGCTACTAACTAACAATTAGAGTAAAAAAATCAAAATGATGAAGTAGAACAAGTTGCTCTATTCGCCAAAAATAATTTGGGTTAAAACTAATTATTGCTAGGGGGGAGTTTCTGATACATTTATGCGGTGCAAAACGATCCAAAATCGCCTTTCACGACAATAGCATCACCATCAAAAGTGACGGAGGTATCCCTACTCGCCAGGAAGAATTTTCTTTCTGGCACATTGTGACTTTTACGTTGTCCAAAACGTTGACTAACTTTTAGCGATTGGCTTCGGGCTGTAAGCACTCCCACCCATCAAGTTTGACAGTCAAGCACGGTGCAATACCGATCGTCTCTCATTATAATTCTTCAACATTCGCCACTGGTTGAGATTCAGCCACCTGCAAAACTAGCCCATACAAACGATTGTTAATTGTTGAATTCTGCTCAAAAAAATAAAAATTAACCATTGGAGGAAGTAATTAATGACCTTGTTGCTCTTAGTATTAACTAGCATTATAGGTTGGTTTGTCAGTATGCTGGCTGGAGGAGGTAGCTCCTTAATTCTAATGCCAATAGTGGGCATCTTTTTCGGGGTACAAGCCATTCCACCCATCATTACTATCGGGGGAATTTTTGGTAACGCAAATCGAGTTTATGCCTACTGGAATAAGATAAATTGGTCAATTTTAAAATGGGAACTTCCAGCAGCAGTGGTAGGAGCGATATTGGGGTCTTTTACCCTGACTCACTTAGACCTAGAATGGTTGACAATTATTGTTGCTGGGTTTTTAATCCTTTCTTCTACTAGCTTTTTCTTTAAAAAAGATGACAACACTTTTCGAGTCAAGACTTGGTATTTTCTTCCAGGTGGATTTATCTATGCTTTTCTCTCAGCTTTAATTGGCAGTATGGGACCCCTTCTTACACCTTTTTATATTAATTACGGTTTAAAAAAAGAAGAGCTTTTAGCTACTCAAGCAACCAGTCGATTCCTTATTCATTTGATTAAAATTGTTGCTTACGGCTTGTTTGGCACTTTAACATCTTCTTATATTGGTTATGGAGTTTTAATCGGTCTTGCTGCTTTTCCGGGAAATTGGCTGGGAGGTTTAGCTTTAGAAAGAATAAGTGAAAAATTATTTCAACAGTTAGTATTTTCTTTTGTGATGTTGACTGGATTATTGCTATTTTGGCAGCATAGAGAACTTTTTAGTGTTTTTATATAAAGAAAGATAGAATTGTAGGGTGCGTTCGTAACGCACCGCACCACACTACCTATAATTTTGCTTAAGTCCTGTTTGTAAAACCACAGAGGGCGCTCTTGACCCAGAGAGAGATAAGAGAGAACTACTCATTGATATCCATCTAATAAATCATCCAAGCCATTAATCATCTTAATCCATCTGTGTTCATCGTTCGACTGCACTTCGGCTACGCTCAGTGGCCGCGAAGTCGAAGTCTGTGTTTATCTGCGGTTAATCAATCATCGTTTAACACCCCACTACCACGTTATAGGTGGGTATCGCCTACCCACCTGCTCCTATTTTTAATTAAACCGCAACTGTCTCTTTATTGATGTTCGATCCATTACTTTCTTGATTAACTTTAATTCCTCCTCGTTCCTCCAGAGGAATATAACGAACATTGTGTTCTCCCATATAAACCTGAGTGGGACGATAGATGCGGTTAACCCGCAACTGTTCCCTCCAATGAGCTAGCCAACCAGCAACACGGGCGATCGCAAATACAGGTGTAAACAAATCCCTGGGAATGCCCAACTTCCGATAAACTAAACCGGAATAAAAATCTACATTGGCATAAATTCCCTTAGCACCCAATTTTTCTTCCACCACCTTTTCTAACTTGATCGCCACACTATAATAAGGATCGTGACCTGTTAGATCGAAAAGTCTTTCTACCAAACCCTGTAAAATTTTGGCTCTTGGGTCTTTCACCTTATATACCCGATGTCCGAAACCCATAATTTTTTGCTTCTTCTCGACGCAGTTTTCCACATAAGGGCGAACATTCTCCACCGAGCCAATTTTCTCCAGCATTTTCAGCACTTCTTCATTGGCTCCCCCATGAAGTGGTCCTGCGAGAGTACCTACTGCAGAAGCAATCACTGCATATGGATCTGTCAAAGTAGAAGATGTCACCAATGCGGAAAAAGTAGAAGCATTAATAGTATGCTCCGCGTGGAGCATCAAGCAAACATCCATGATTCTTGCGGCTAAAGGTTCCGGTTCTCTTTCCGTCATCATGTACAAAAAATTCGCCCCATAGTCCAAACCATCGTGAGGTTTAACCGGGTCATTGCCATTGCGGATTTGGTGGAATGCTGCCACCATAGTAGGAATTTTCGCCAGCAGTCTCACTACTGCTAGACGAATGTATTCTGGGTCAGTTAAGGCGCGACGGGAGTAAAATAGACCCAATGCAGCAGCAGAAGTTTGCAAAGCATCCATAGGATGGCCAGTTTCCGGGAAACACTTCATCATATCCCGAATGTGATACTTAATCCGTCGATGATAGAGGATGTCAGTTTTGAAGTCATCTAGTTCTTGTTGTGTTGGCAGTTTTCCCCAAATTAATAAGAAAACTGTTTCTACAAAAGTACTCTTTTCTGCCAATTCATCAATGGGAATGCCTCGATACTCCAGAATTCCTTTTTGTCCGTCAACATAACTAATACTGGATTGAGCAACAGGGATTCCTTCCAGACCGGCCTTATATTCGCAAGCTGGTAATGCCATAATCTTAACCTTTAACGAAAATAAAAGTAGTAGAGTTAAACTACCGCAAAACGCCCCAAATTTACCACTTTTTTATCACCAAAAAAAGCAATAAGAAACAAGTTTTTCCAGACCGAAGCCGAAATACATAGGGAATATTGCTATATTCTGATGACCTATCCCCTCATTTTGTGGTATTCGTTCTTCATTACCTTTATGTGATTAACCACTTAGGAGAAGTAAGTAAAAATAACTGGCTCTTGCCTACAATTGTGCCTTCTCGCGGTAATTGCAAGGCCATCGCTCCTGCTTTTTTCAGCACCAGTTTTCCTTGGATTTCTCCCCACAGCAAAATTTCTGCCCAGTTGGCTAAATCTGGTTGATGACCTACTAGGGCGAGGTAGCTTCGTTTTCTATTATAGCACCATTGACACAACCAATTCTCCCAAGTTTGAAAGTCTCCATGGGGAGCGAGAGGGGAAAATTCTTCCACCTCCTGGCTCAGTCCTGTTTTTTGGAGAATTGCTGCTGTTTGAGTGGCTCGAAGCAAGGGACTAGTTAAAATCAAATCAAAGCTAATACCTATTTCCCCCAACCTTCGAGCAACTTGTTTTGTTTTCTCCCGCCCTCTTTCTGTTAAAGGACGGTCTTCATCTTGAGGGTAGTCAGCCCGATCTGCTGCTATGCCGTGACGAATAAAATACACTTCCATTTGAGTTCTGCCCCACTTACAAGACCTCTGCTAAGTAGCATATTTCTTGAGCAAAAAGTTGGCAAAAAGGAATTAATTAATAATTGATATAGGGTTTCTTGGTCATGAGGTACATTATATACCAGCCTATGAACGTGTTTAGTATT
>JH610515.1 GCA_000252485.1 Prochloron didemni P4-Papua_New_Guinea
AGAGGGTCGTCGAAGGGCTGGGCAAGTCTGGGCTGCCTAGTCTTCAGGGTAAGCCGCGACTATCGAGAATATAAAATTCAACTGTTTTTGACCGCACCCGCTGAGAATATTGTCTTCAAGTCTAACTCTCATTTCAATAGTCAGTCAACAATAAACAATTATAGCAATGAGCAATGAACAATGAACAATTAAGAGGTTAATAAGAAAAATGCGCATGCACGCTTTATACAAAGGTGATCCAGCCGATGCAGCACCTTTGTATAAATAATGTAGCATGTAAAGACACCGGCGCGAAGCGCTATATATGTTAAAAGTCCCCCTTTGGTAAGGGGGATTTAGGGGGATATGTAGCAAACATTTTCAGATTTGATCTTAAAATTGAGAACAAGCTAAGAACCAAGAGGAATAAGGCTTTTACAAGTAGGGGGCATTTTTTGCCCAGATGTTCGTCACGAATTAAATTTTGAATTTTGAATTTTGAATTTTGAATTCGACGGTCGGGAGCTATCAACTTATTGTAAAGCTTTTTCTAATTGATGTTGTTGCCAAAGAGATTGATACAAACCGGATGCTTGTAATAATTGCTCATGAGTACCGCTTTCCACAATTCTTCCCTGATCCATTACCAAAATTCTATCTGCCGTAGAAGCAGCAGACATTTGGTGAGAAATGAAAATCACTGTCCGTCGTTGCCCTACTGCCGAAAGATTGCTTAAAATCTCCGTAGCTGTTTGATTATCTACACTAGAGAGAGCATCATCTAAAATTAACAAAGGAGAATCTATTAATAACGCCCTGGCTAAAGAAGTGCGCTGACGCTGTCCTCCCGACAGAGTAATTCCCCTTTCTCCCACCAAAGTTTCGTACTGCTGAGGGAAATTGAGGATTTCTGGATGAATTTGTGCTTGTTTGGCAGCATATTCTACTTCCAACTGCTCCATCAAGGGTTTGCCATAGCGAATGTTATTTTGAATGGTGGTACTGAAGAGAAAACTATCTTGGGGTACGTAGGCGATCGCCCTGCGCAAATCTTGCAATTGCAATTCTGTAACATCGTAGCCATCCAAAAATAACTGTCCCCTTTCCACATTTAATAGGCGAGGGATGGCATTAGCTAAAGTAGATTTCCCAGAACCGATGGGTCCCACAATAGCCACTGTTTCTCCAGCTTTAATAGTAAAATTCAGGTCTTGCAGGGCTGGAGTTGAGGTTCCTGGATAAGTATAAGTGAGATTTCTTGCTTCCAGGTTGCCTTGAATCTTCTCTTGCAGGGAAATGACATGGGGGGTATCTTTAACTTTAGATTTCGCAAGGAGAATGGACTCCACTCGGTCGATACTCACTTGCCCTTGCTGATAAGTAGTGATAGTAAAGCCCAACAGAGTGGTAGGGAAGACTAAATTTTGCACCAAAATAATCAAAGCGAGAAAATCTCCAACAGTGATAGTTTGGTTGGCGATGGCCTCGGAACCCAACCAAAGCAAAATAGGCAAGCTTAAAGATGCTAGACCTTCAACTAAGGGGAAGAGAATGTATCGAGTGCGAGCTAGTTTGAGATTGGCTTTTAATAAGCGGCGATTTTTCTTGCCAAACAACAATCGTTCGTTTTCTTCTTGGGCGTATATTTTAATTAAAGCAATGCCGCTGACATCCTCTCGAACGGATTCGCTCAGGTCTGAGAGTTTTTCCTGCACATCTTTTTGGTAGTCTCCCAACTTGCCGCCGAATAATTGCACTACCATCAGCATGAGGGGATAAACGACGATGGCCATTAAACTGAGGCGAACGTGAATTGCTAACATTGCTGGAAGAGTTAAACCGTAAGCAAAAACAGTATTGATGGCACTGAGCACTGCAAAACCCAGTAAGCGACGAATATTATCCACATCGCTAGTTGCTCGGTTCATCAAATCCCCAGAAGTATTGATGGCGAAATAAGAAGGTTCGAGAGTTAGTAAATGTTGAAACATCTTTTGCTTCAGCTCAAATTCCACTTGACGACCTGCCGCAAAGATGGAGACCCGAGAGAGCATGCGAATTAGCAACATCAGGGAAGCTAAAGCTAGAATCACCAATCCATATTGAGATAGTTGCCAGAAGCTAAATCCTGCTTCTAATTTGTCAACAATATCCTTAATCAATAAGGGAATGTAGACTGCTAAACCATTAACTATGGATAGAGCTAGAATACCCAGTCCAAGCTGCCGCCAGTGGGGACGGAGGTAACTGCCCAATTTTGCTAATCGCGATTTTGCCATTGGTTGTTGGTTGTTGGTTGTTGGTTGTTGGTTATTAGTTGTTGGTTATTAGTTGTTTGTTATTGATTTATCGGTAGGGTGGGCATTGCCCACTTTTACTATATTACTACAATTCTAATCAATTAACAATTCTAATAATGAGTAATTAATAATTCACAATTAATATAGCAATGAGCAATGAGCAATGAACAATTAACAATTAAGAGTTCGTGCAGAAAAATGCTCCTTTCGCTTTGTACAAAGGTGATGCAGCCAGTGTAGTTTTTGGTAAACATAGGTAGTATATACCTACACCAGCGCGAAGCGCTATGATTAAGCGTTTTATGTTAATTAACTCTAACTATAATTCGTACTGAAGCGAATTGTACTCTTATTGTTTCTAAGTATAAATACTGAGCTATTGTTCCCAGGCTGCCTATTAAATAGCAAGATCAGGACTTACGCAAACAACCTAGAAACCGGGTTTCTGACCTGGATAAAACGGCTCAAATTAGGATTTTTTGTAGAGAAACCCGGTTTCTGCGTAAGTCCTAAAGATGTTTTCTGTTCATTACGAACAAAAAATTTACTTTTTCTTCCAAAAATAATTAGAAATTTTGTAATTATCATTACAAAATTCTCAAGAATTGTGAATTATATTTGAGCTATTAGACAGAACAACAGAGACATAGAACGGGAAAAGGTAGCGAAAAATGTCATTATCATTTGAATTAATAGAACAAAGTTTTGAAAAAATTAGACCCAACGCTCAAGAATTTGCAGCTAGTTTCTATATAAATATTTTCCTGGTAAACCCAGAATTAAAGCCTCTATTTGCGGACAAAAATATGGAAGAACAAAAGGAAAAGTTGATTACTTCGTTAGTATTAGTGGTCTTAAATATCCGCTATCCACAAAACTTGAAAGATGCTCTTCAAGGGCTGGGAGCGCGTCATGTCCAATATGGTACTTTACCAGAACATTATCCAATGGTAGGTAATGCACTTTTAAAAACTTTTCAGCAGTATTTAAAAGAGGATTGGACTGAAGAGCTTAAGCAAGCCTGGATTGATGCTTACGATCACATTTCCACCCTGATGTTAGAAGGGGCCGAATATAATCCAGCCAATATTCAACTAGAATCAGCTGGAGTCAAAGTAAATAGCTCGTCTGAGTTCCACAAGGAGCCAGAAAAGTTTAACAAAACCACCAAAACTAGATTTTCTAAAGCATCTACAACAATTGTCAACTCAGCCGAATCAGAAGATACCCCAATTAATTTCCCAATTCTTGGTGGTATCTTTGGGGGAGCTGGATTAGTAACTATTTTGCTGTTGTTGCTGCTTTGAAAATGTAATGAAATTTACAAAATTTTCTCGCTCCCTAATTGCAATATAGCGCTACGCGCAATTCAAAATTCAAAATTCAAAATTCAAAAAGATGGCTATGACTAGGTTTCAGGCTTTATTAATGTCCTAACCTAAATGCGTAGTGCAATATTAGCACTTACCCAGAAACATGGTTTCTCGGGGAAACAATCTCGATTTAGCGGTTTTCTCTTAACAGAAACCCTGTTTCTAGGTTGTTTGCGTAAGTCTTATATATTAATCCCTATCTAGTTATCAAAGGTTGATATGTAATAAAAGCATCGATATTATGCGCTTTATTGCTTTGAGGGGTTAATCTGTAGTTAAATTTACCGAATTATTCATTGATAACCTATATAAAGATTCAGAGTTTGCTCCAGCAGGATTAAACTTTTAGTTCTGAGAAAGCAATATCTAAAAACAGTATACTTCTTAGTTCTCATCAGTTGTCGTTTACCAGTAACTAACAGTTAAACTGGGAACTAGTTTAACTGTTAATTGTCAAGATTCACCAAGAGATCAAGAATGTCTTTACCAGTAGAACTGTTAGAAAGTTCCTTTGCTAAAGTAAAACCAAATGCGACAGATTTTGCCCATAGC
>JH610516.1 GCA_000252485.1 Prochloron didemni P4-Papua_New_Guinea
AAAAGGAGCCAACTATTCTGAAGAGGATGTGAAATTAGACCCAGCAGCCCCAGCAGTATCTTCTGGACCGTCCCCAGAAACTCAAGTGGAGGTAAATTTTCCTCTATTAGGGGGTGCTTTAACCGTTGGCGGGATAATTACGGTGCTGCTCTTATTGCTGGTTTAAAGGACGAACAATGGCAAGCAATTTGGCCAGGAGATTAGAGAATATTTTTCAACTCAAAACAGCAGTCATTGCCACTATAGTCCTGTTGTTGGTTTGGTTTGCGGGAGCTTTTGCTTTGGACAAACGCACTGTTTTTCTTCCTGGAGAAACTTCTGTCGGCCATGTGTTAGTGGAAGCTAGCTGTAATTCTTGCCATGAAAATTTTAAACCAGTAACTAACGACACTTGCAGGCGCTGTCACGAAGCGGAAATGGCTGCAGATACTCATGGGGAAAAAAAGTTTCGCGATCCTCGCTGGGCTGAATTACTGACTAAATTAGATATTCTCAGATGTACTGCCTGTCATGAAGAACATGTTCATATGTTTGGTCGTGGAGTTCATCTCAAACCAGACTTGTGTATGAATTGCCATCAAGGAATTATCGAAGGAGAAATGCAGAGTCACAATGGTTTTGCTCCTGATGGTTGCTGGACTGCTGGCTGCCATAATTTCCACGACCACCGCTCTATTTCTACTGGTTTCTTAATGGACAACATAGAGCTACCACCTATGTTGCCCCAACAAATACTTCCAGAACGGGTTGTGAATCTCAAATTAGAACAACCGCCAGATCCGGATTTGGCTCGGGAATTTCTGGGAGGATAAGGGATGAAAAAAGCAATTGTTTTCTTACTAGTAATAGTGGCTTTTTTCTTCCTTTCCGGCGCTCCAGGATTGGCCGATAATATCTCTCCGGCTCGCTTAGATGAGATTAATAAGTTGTGGCGAGGAAGCGCTCACGCTCTGGCCGATGTGAACTGTTCGAGCTGTCATTTAGATGGAGAAACTAAGGCATTAGTTAAGCAACCAACTCAAGAAAGTTGCCGCAGTTGCCATGAAGTAGCAGTAGAAACTTTTCTCTTAGGTAAACACGGTATTCGCATTGCGGAAGGACTGAGTCCTTTGCAACCGAAAATGGCCCATTTACCCATGAAAAAGTCTGCTGGGAATAAACAAATGACTTGTAATAGTTGTCACGAAGTACATGGAGTGAACACTTTTACAGCAGCGGTGGATTCTTGTTTGAGCTGTCACAATGACCAGCATTCTTTGAACTATGCTGAATCTAAACATGGCCAATTATTTGCTCAAGAAGGTATTTTAAAGAGACCTTCTGCAAAGTCTGTAACTTGTGCAGCTTGCCATTTACCGAGAATGGAATTTGAGGAGATAGTTCACGTCAATCACAATAATACTTATAATTTGTTGCCGAGAGATCGGATGGTTAAAGATGTGTGTATGAACTGTCACGGCCTGGAATATTCTTTTAGGAGTATTTTCGACGATGAATTAGTAGAAGCTAACTTTGCCAAAGCGCCCACTATGGAGTTACAAACCTTGGAGATGATTAGGATATTGCAAGGGAAAAAATAACAATACCAAGACTTAATAATTGAAAGAACCGCAGAGACGCAGAGGACACAGAGGAAGGAAGAGAGAATAGATGAAAGTTCTTGTAAATAGCTGACCGCGAAACGCTATGTATCAACTATCAACTATCAACTGTCAACTGTCAACTATCCTAGAGGAGAACCACAAATGAATTTATCAGCTATAATCAAATCTAGAACTATTGCTTTAATTGCTTTAGCTATGACTGTTTGCTTTACTGCTGTTTCTTGTGCTGGTGGAGGCTCTGCACCAACAGCAAGCGTGGGTATAGCCCCAGAAACAGTAGTAGATTACATTCATGAGGTAGCAGAATCAAACCGTACTGCTTACACCAAACACGTCATCGGTCGCCTGAAAAAATTAGAGGGCAATGACAAACCAAAAGGAGTGGTAAATGCGGAAGCAACTGAAGCGTGGAAGCAAAAAAATGGTATTCCTTTACCAGCGCAAATGTTCCGTCTGAGTTCGGAGTTAGCTTCTGAAAGTGGTGATTTTACTATTGGTTTAATTTCTTCTTGGAATATTAACGATAGCCAGGCTCCGAAAACAGAATTTGAGAAAACTGGAATGAAGCAAGTTGAGGAAACTGGCCAACCGTATAAAGAAGAGCAAGAAATTGCTGGGAAGAAGTATTATTCCGCAATTTATCCCGATGTAGCAGTAGCAGAAGCTTGTGTTAGCTGCCACAACAATCATCCTATTCATAAAGAGCGCTATCCCGATAAAGAATTCAAGCTGGGTGATGTCATGGGGGGAGTTGTCATTAATCTACCTTTAGATTAATGTAGCTGGATCCCCCCCAGCCCCCCTTAATAAGGGGGGAGAAGATATTTAAGACTTAATAAGGGGGGAGAATAAATTGAAGAATAGCATCGTAGGTTGGGTTGAGGTAACGAAACCCTTCGGCTACGCGGTCCCTGAGGGTCGTCGAAGGGCAGGGCAACGCCCAACAAGCCACAAAATTGGTGTTGGGTTTCGCTCGCGCTCAACCCAACCTACAATTACTTTTCCCCCCCAGCCCCTCCCCCCCTTGGTCCCCCCCACTGGGGGAAAAGAAAAAAGAAAGGGGGGAGAAGATGTTCAGGAATCATTTAATAAAATGAGTCAATGAGTGAGAGGAAATGAGTGAGAGGCAATTCCCGCGATCGCCGGAAGAAAAAACCACCGATAATCATTCCCTAGCTAGCATCCTCACCCTACCAGAACAAGAGCATAAGCTGGTAAACTGGATGAGAAGGGAGGGAGATTGCACTTTAGCCCAAGTAACAGCAAAAGTTGGCAAAGACGAAACTTTTGCTGTTACTCTTTTGGATAGCTTAGAGCAGAAGAAATTGGTAACTAAAAAGCTAGTATCGGGGGAGTTTTACTATCATATTAGTTTGGCTCCGAGAGGCGATCGCCAGGTTCCCCATAGTTTGCTAGATGGACTGAGCAAGCTAAAATTTTCTACTTTAGTAGTTCTCACGTTTATTACTGTTGCGTTACTAGCACCATTTGTTTTCAGCCCTATTTATTTACCCATTTTACGAGATAATGCTTTTGCTACCTATCAATTTCTTCAAGGAGACCTCTACAAGCAAATAACAGGCTATACTTCCTTAGTATTGGTACTGTTGGAAATGGTTTTAACTGCGAGAAAAAGAGGAAGAAGTTGGATAATTAATATCAAGGTTCCCGGTAAATTATTGCTTTGGCGCAGTTTACATGTTTTTCTGGGAGTTGCTCTTTTGGGAATCGTTCTCATTCATACAGTGGGGGCCATGGGATTAAATTTTAACGCTGTTTTTCTCTGGGTATTTTTTGGTGTCACTATTTCAGCCTTGGTAGGAGTGACCACGGAAACGGGAGTGACCGAGTCTCGCCGACGCTATTTCGGTTCGGCTCCTGGGGAAAACTCCATCATCCCAACTATGAAGAAAGGGCCTTTAATTCGTAATTTGCGCCATATTTGGCTTCAGAGTCATATCTGGTTGGTGAGCGTCTTTTGTGTCATGCTGGCAGTACATATATTTTTGGCATATTATTATCAATAGTTGTTGGTTATTTGTTGTTTGTTATTTGTTATTGCTTTTGTAGAATTGTAGGGTGGGCATCGCCCACCACAACCTTATTTATCTCCTTAACTCGAGAGCAATTGAAAGATAGCTAATGAAAATCTTTCCCAAAATAGTATTAAAGTATATTGGTGGGCAATGCGCACCCTACTAATAGCTGAATCAGCGCCATCGCACTTCATCTACAGACAAACCTAAAGCTCGAGCAACTTGCTCTTCTGTCAATCCCATGGCTAATAATTGAGGAATGGCATTATTAAGCTGCTGTTGGGCTTGTTTGCGGGTTTGAGTCTCAACATCTAGCTCTTGTTGAGCTTGTTCAGCCAGCCTTCGAGTTTCCGAATATGAAGGCAAAAACTTCTCAGTTGTGTAGTTGTTTGGGTCTGAATATGTATTTATCCACCGTGGGGTAGCCGAATGGGCTGCCTAACTTCTTAGATCAAATCTGAAAAAGAATGCTACAGACTTTTTCAGATTTCGTATAACTATTCTGAATTCCTCTGAGCAATAATATCCAGTTTTTACTCTATCGATAGAGTAGCTAGGTGGAATTTTTCCCAAAAATCTAATTTTCTCCCTTGCAATAAATGCTGTGGTGGGTAATGCCCACCCCACTAACCTACGAAAAAACTGTGGTGGGCAATGTGATAAGATAGGAAACCAGCTCAGGACTTACGCCAAAAGCCTAGAAACCGGGTTTCTCGTCAGGATAAAATGACAAAATCCAGAGTTTTAGTTCAGAAACCCGGTTTCTGCGTCAGTCCTACAGCTAACAATGATAGAGAAACCCAAGCAGAACATGACAAAAATTCGCTCTTTGTTGGTGGCAATTCTGGTAGTTGTATTAGTGGGGGGATTTTTTGTCGCCACTGGTCCCTATGTCCCCCCAACTACAACTACTTCTTCCGTCAGTGGCTTGGCAACACTCAAGGGAATGGCCAAACAATCAGTTCCCTTTCCTGTTGCTCTTGCTAATGGCAAACCCACCTTATTAGAATTCTACGCCAATTGGTGCAGTACTTGTCAATTCATGGCTCCTAGTTTGGAGAAGTTACATGATAAATATGGGGAGCAAGTCAATTTTGTGATGTTGGATGTGGACGATCCTCAATTTGAGCCCCAGTTGCTGGAATATGATGTGAATGGTTTGCCTCAAATTACTTTCTTGTCGGCAAATGCAACTGACTCCAAGACTTTAGTGGGCATGATTCCGGAAAGGGCGATCGCCCAAAATTTGGAGCAACTAATTATTAATCATTAGGATTGATTGTGACCCATCAAAATTCGAAATTCAGGAGAATTGGGTCTGAAACCCTTATCTATAGCGCTTTACTAAATCATCCGTGTTCATCTGCGTTCATCTGTGGTTAATACCCCTAATTAGAAAAAGTTGGCTCGGACCATAGCGAAACCCTTCGACTAGGCTCAGGGCAGGCCCAACAGAACAACCAGTGCTGTTGGGTTTCGTTACCTCAACCCAACCTACGAAAAACTGAGGCCTTTACACCACTCTCTTGGACTGCTTCTAACTAGAACGACAGATGTTGTGGTGGGCAGTGCCGCACCCTACGCCTGAGAATACAAAATTCAACTGTTTGTGACCGCACCCCTTTCAATGCAATCAGAACAGGACTTGGGCAAACAAGCCTAGAAACCGGGTTTTTCCTCCGGATAAAAGGGCAAAAAAACCCTTGCCAAAACTTTAAGAAATAAAGTTCTTGTAAATATCCCACCGCCAAACCCTATAAATCCGAGCATTTTAACTTTTTGTCACCCTCTTGGTCACCCTCAATGGGGAATCCGCCGTGAAAATAAGCTTACCAAAATAAGAATTGGATTTTATAATGAATTGAGAAGCGAAGAAATGGGCTGCTATATTTCTTTCTAGTTCCAGGAGGAGCTACAGCCGCTAAGTTATTGTTTCTGTACTAGATATTACTATTTAATTTAATCAAGCTCATGATTACTAAAAATGTCCGTGCTTTTTCTCTCGCCATAGGCTTAGGTGTAGCCAGCTCTCTAATCTGTGCTACAGATGTTTTTGCTGTTACATTGATTGGCGAAGTGAATGGCCTTAGTAATCTTTATTATGATGATTGGGGCCATGACTTCACAAATGCTTTCAGTGAAGGTGGTACTGATTACGCTTCTACTATAGAACAGGGTGAAGAACCTGTAGCATTCGACGGACATGCCTTTAGTGCAAATGAGACGTTCGATGTTGTTGCGCGTGGTTGTGTAGTATACGGTACAACTCTACTTGGGAGCGAGCTTTGCTCGGGTCCAAACGGCCTAGAAGACGATATTTTTCGTGGCAATAACTACACCGGGCTGATTGGTATATGGAGTTCCGCTCCTGATACCATTGTCCCTATAGAGGGAGGATCTAATCCCTCTTTCCTAGTTAGGCCAAATTCCACCTTAACAACTCCAAATACTACTGAAGATATCTATTTATTTTTGGGTACGAATAATAAATCTTTTGCTGAAGGTAGTGAATCTGAGCCACCATATCGAGTAATCATAACCACTCAGGCCACAAATTCCGAAGGTGTTCCAGAGCCTTCTTCCTTGCTGGGGATGTTTGGGGTTGCCAGCCTTGCCATGTTTTTCCGTAAGAGACTTTGAACTATAACCCTACATCAAAATTGTTGAGCCCGACAAAAGTCTAGGGAAAAACTCTCTTGGACTGCTTGTAACTAGAACCATAGATATGGCGGTGGGCGATGCCCACCCTACGGGCAATTCAAAATTCAAAATTTGCCAATTGTGGGGTGGCCCTCTGGGCTGCCTCACTTTCAACGCAATCAGATTTTAACTAGAACCATAGATATGGCGGTGGGCGATGCCGCACCCTACGGAAAAAACTCGGCCTTGCATCATTAAAACATGAAGAAAAAATAAAAACTATAGTGCTTTACTAAATCATCCGCGTTCATCTGTGTTCATCTGCGGTTAATACCCCTCAGACTTACGCAGAAACAGGGTTTCTCGGTTTTTGCGTAAGTCCTGATCCCATTATTCTCTACCAAAAAAGCTATCAAGCGGAAGGGAAAGCATTACCGAAACCTCAACTATTACAAGCTGTGTAACTAATAATAAGTATTCAATAAGCCATGTCTCCCCACCTGGAAAAAGTACTCCGTAGCATCGATCAACTCTCAACTCCAGAGCAACTGGAGATTATCAGCCATATCACTGATCGGCTGAAACAGTGCGAGTTGCAGCAACCCAAGGGCAAATGGCTAGATCTTGCAGGTACAGCCCCCTACCCTCTACTCGGAGAGGATGCTCAAGTTTGGGTATCTCGTTCCCGTCGTGAGGATCAAGAACAGCGCAATCGCCTGCTGGATCAGACACATGAGAATTAGAGAAGCATTACTCGGAGTCGATCGATTATTCCTTGATACAGCTCCAGTCATTTATCTGGTTGAGCAAAACCCCCAGTTCTTTGATGAGGTTCGTGCAGTTTTTGAAGCTGTTGATCGAGCACAGATTCGTGTTGTTGCCTCTCCAGTCACATTGGCAGAATGTCTGGTTGGCGCGTATCGAGCCAATCAAATGCAAGTTGCAACCAACTTTACCCAGTACCTGACTCAGAAAGATACTGACTTTGTTCAGACTACTGCAGCGATTGCAGATCGAGCAGCACAGCTACGGTCACAATATAACTTACAGATGACAGATGCATTACAAGTTGCAACGTCAATTGAGGCTAAATGTGATGCATTTCTGACAAATGATGTTCAGCTTCAGCGAGTTACTGGCATACGAGTATTAATTGTGGGCGATCTACAAATCTGATCAAAAGTATCTCGCGCTAAAGTCCCAACAAATTGATTGAGCTGCTAGCGCATTAAACCGAGATGTACCACAATGGCCTGATTCAAAATGGGAGAGGTTCTGATGCGACCCGGATTTCGACAGTTATAGCGCTTCGCTCCTAAAGTGTCGTTACATGCTACATTTTTTGTACAAAGCGTGCATGGGCATTTTTCTGCACGAACTCTTAATTGTTAATTGTTAATTGTTCATTGGGAATTGCTATGCCGCCTAGCTTGTTGCTCAAGCTCACTGAATAGATCAGTTTCAAGTGGCACAGTACAGATTACTTCAAACTCAACATCAGGCATCTCAGTATCAAAGTCAGTAAAGTCATGGGAATCCCAAAATTCACCAATTTTTTCATTGGTATTTGATTGGGAAATACTGCTAAGTTTATTTGCGTCCATAAGTTTGGCGCTCCTTCTTGGTCATATTACGGGCACTGATAATAATTGCTGTCCTCGCTTGAGGTTTATACACAAAGAATACTTAACGAAAAAACACTAACGGCTATGAGCAGGAATATAAATTAATTAAGAACTACGGGCAGCCAACCAACGCTCAAAAGAACGTTGACTTTCACCGCTACGCTTACCAGCTAATAATCCTTCAATTCCAATATGCTCATCAAGATCAACCCATTCAATTGCATAGCCATCACCCAAAATTTGCCAATTTTGTCGTTCTTGAGGTAATGCATGTAATAGGCGAGGATACCAGTCTAGGGGAATGCTAATGCTACGACCATCAGTCAAGTCTACGATCAACTTGTCATCAGTACATATAACTTGATTAGCAATTGGTTCTGTTTCAAGTGTCAAAGTAATCATGCCATGCGTCCATTAAGGTGCTTTGATGTTTTGTTACTAGCTTAGCAATTTGATTCAACTCATGCTCTTTAAAACCTCGATTTTTTCCCATAGAAAGAGGATTGAGCCAAAACTTAGCAATTTGCTTATCTCGCTTAATGTGAATATGAGGAGGCTCATCTCGATCAGAACTAAAAAAAATAAAGCTGTAAGGTCCAACTTGAAGAACTGTAGGCGTTTAAAACTTTGCTTGAGGCTAGCACGAGTCTATCATCCAGATATTCAGAGGGGCAAGATCTTGTAAACTGCGGGTATAGAATCCGGGATAGAAATCGCCTTAACCCTTTTTTATGGGGAATTTCAGCGATTTCAAGGCTCTAGAGCGATAGATGTGGTGGTGGGCAGTGCCGCACCCTACGGGCAATTCAAAATTCAAAATTCTTTATTCAAAAGAATTGGGTCTGAAACCCTTATCTATAGCGCTTCGCTCCTAAAGTGTCGTTACATGCTACCTTTTTGTACAAAAGTGCTGCATCTGCTGGATCACCTTTGTACAAAGCTTGCATGGACATTTTTCTGCACGAACTCTTAATTGTTAATTGTTAATTGTTAATTGTTCATTGTTCATTGTTAATTGTTCATTGTTAATTGTTAATTGTTCATTGTTAATTGTTAATTGTTCATTAAGACAGGGCATTGGGTTTGACATAAGCCCCTAGCCCCAAGTGCTTTAGATTGGGATAGCAGCTACGGTAATTTTTTTCGTGAACGAACAACCAGAGGATGCGAGTGCGACGACTCTCTGGAGGTTGGGGGCAAGGTGCATAGCCATCAGTGTAAATGATCAGGCCATCGTAATCAGGGTGCTGATTGAGATAAGCCAGCACTGGAGCAAAATTAGTGCCCCCCCCGTCCCGTTAATTGTACTTCATGCTTGGCTCGACGTAAGGTCATGACCTCGGCTGTAATCTGAGTATCAAATTGAATCACATCGATGGAGGGAACGCCGTAGTTGAAAAAGCGGTTAACCACGGAAAACCCTTGTCTGAGCTCTTCAGTACCCATGGAGCCACTCACATCCATGGCAAACAGCAGTTTTGTGGTAAAGTCGCGACGACTTCCCATGTAAGCGAAACCGTAACGGCGACTGGGTTTCATCCGGGTTAGCCGTCGCTGTTGGCTGAGGATGGAGGTGCGAAACTTGCGCAACACCGCCCGATAGTCCAGCTTGGGCTGAAGATTGGCTAAGATATGTTCCCGCAATTGACCCCCAATACTGCCCCAACTGTCATTGGCTTGGGCGGTTCTCACCAACTCATCCAAGCGATCGCTCAACAATTCGTCTTGGTCCCACTGGTCCGTATTTTCCACACCGGTTAGGGTTGGGTCAATATAGACCGACAGTAGATCCCTGGGAGTTGAACTCCCTTCAGCTTCCGGTTCCCCTCCCAGTTCGGAAGATTCCGACCCTGGCCCAGTGTCAGCTGTGCCTACTGCCACTACGGATGCTCTGCCCTCCGAGCCGGACTTTGGCCCACTGGCTGGCTCTTGGTCAAGCAGTTGGTGGTAGTAGAACTCGAAGAACTGTTGATCGTAGCTGCTATCCCCGAATAGATCCTGAGCCCGGGGAAAGGGCAATTCGGTTTGCAAATATTCTTGCAGGGTCAAATTACTGGCGGCATAGCTGATCTCTGAGTGAGCTTGGCGGCGACTATAGGGGTGTTTGAGGAGAATGCGCAGGGCTTCAAAGCGCAGGGTTGCTTCCAGGTGGCGATCGCTCAGTTGCTGGATAAAGGAGGGATTATACTCGATGCGACCCCGTTGAACCCGAATGGTTTGGATGCGAGGCTCGGAAACTAAAGCGTGACTGGTCCAAGTGGCTAACAACAGGGGCTCCATTAGCAGCCACTTTTCAATAATGGGAGCAATGCGCTGACGAGCGAGGGTCTTCATAAGGGCAAAGTCAAATGGGTCTTCCTTGCATTAGAGGCGATCGCCCAATCCCATCAAAGGCACTGCCAAAGTATAGCCAGAATTATTTGGTGACGATTGGTTCCGCGCGTAAAGTTAAACCTAATGCTTTGATAACTTTCAATATGGTATCAAATGTTGGACTCCGTTCGCCGGAAAGCGCCTTATATAAGGTTTCACGGGATAGACCTGTATCGCGGGCCACCTGAGACATGCCTTTGGCACGAGCAATATCACCTAATGCTTTAGCAACAAAAGCAGCGTCACCATTTGCGTACTCCATAGAAACTTCCAGATAAGCTGCCATTTCGGAAGGAGTTCGGAGATGTTCTGCAACATCATAAGGGGTAGTAATAGTTTTAGACATAGCGCTCCCTAAAACGGTGAAAAAATACAACAAGCCCTAAAAGGTTTTGAGATATGGCGACGAGTCAAAGTGTTTGAGCCAATTGCAAGGCTATCTGAATATCCTTTGTTTGTGTTCGCTTGTCTCCACCTGCTAATAAAACAATTATCGTTTGACCTTGTTGTTTGTAATAGACTCGATAGCCTGGACCATAATTAATCCGTAGCTCAGAGACACCTTCGCCAACTGGCTTAACATCACCAGGATTTCCAGCCACTAAACGTTCAATTCTTACAAGAACACGAGTACGAGCTTGGAGATCGCGCAAGCTATCAAGCCACTTAACAAAAACTTTTGTTTTGCGGATTTCCATCATACTTAAACTGTAGCCAAGAGACTACAGTTTGTCAAACGACCTCTATCTTCAAGCAAAAGAGATCTAACGGTGAAGTTGAGCGGTGTGAGACCATTTTATAACGAAACCCGACGCTTTCGCCTTCACATCCGCGCCAACGCAAAGTTAGGCACACAAAGACCTACTGCATTAGGAACAGCAAGAGCGCATTAAATAACTGAACCGCCAAAATCACAATTAATACAAAACTTAGCTCAATTTTTTTTCGTTAACTTCAACCACCTAAAAACTTCTTGTGCAGTAAGCTGCAAGTTGATATCTGGTAACACTTGAAGTTTTTGATTACCTCGACAAACTTTTATTTCTTGTATGTCCGTTAAAATAAGGATAGAATAATCATTCGGATCGACTAACCACCCTAATTGGCTACCATGATGAAGACAATGCAAAAGATTATCAATCACTGGATTTGTACTCTGGTCAGGGGAAAGAATTTCAATAGACCAGTCTGGAGCTTGCATGAAGTTGTCTTCTGGTTCACCAAATTCATTGAGCTGAACCTTATTCAAGGACAGTACAACAATGTCGGGAACAATTGAACCACCGCCAAAAGTACAACGAAGCTCGGGCAGAGTTAGGTATTTATCTTGTGGCTCATCTATTTCATTTAACAGTCGCTTCTGTAAAATGGCATGTCGAAATTTAGGCATCGGTTTCTGAATTGCATCACCAGCTACGTATTCCCATGCAGGTGGTTTTTCAAGATCAGTTAGCTTCAGAAATTCTTCCAGGGTTAATTTTTGAGTGAGTACAGCAGTCATCGGCGGCTATGGATTTGTTGAGTAAGAAGCAAGCGATGGGCAGTCAATTGGTACTGGGTTTTTGGAGTGTAATACCAAACAGGATGGCGAGAACTTTAGCCAAGTCATCGGGGACACCGTAGGTATTGATGTCTTTTTGAATCAACTTTTGCTGGCGATGGAACAGACCAAATTTCCAGGCCTCTCCTGTGGTGAGGGCTCCATAGAGATAGTCTGCAGGGGCATCAATCCACTGGTCTAGGGCAATTAGTTCTACTGCAAGCTGGGTAAATCCTTTACCGAGATCGGCATTTTTCGCTTCAATAATTACGAGATTTTGAGGTGTGGGAATGAAGTAATCCACATTTCCCTTGAGTTGGTTGCTGACTTGGATCGAATACTCAATCTTGAGGGGCGACTGGGTAAACTTGCAGACGGTTTTCAGCACTGGAAAAATTAGGTACTCTCGACGAGCAATTTCTGAGGTGGGATCGACTAAGGCCAAATTTTCTGCCAATTCATCAGTCAGTGGGGTGGGGTCTAGGGGCTGCTGCTCTGGGAGCTGGAGAGAAGCAGATTGGAAAGCAACCCCGAATTCAGCTAGAACATCGGCGGTGTCAAAGGGTAGGGTGCTATACTGGCTAAAGCTGTAACTTGCGGCAGGGTCAAGAATTGAAGGTTTCACCATTGCTTTACTCCGGCAGCTTTTAACTTGCCCGGTGTTTGTCTCATCGGTATGGGCTGTCTTTGATGGAAGTATAGCAAGCGATCGCGACACAATTATATGTCCCGAACAATTGGGGAGCATTTCATTTTTGCAATCGATAACCCTTTTGGGCATCGTTCGATGTAGCAGCGCCGCAAAAAAGCACTGCTGCGTCTGCGTGCGAAATTGAAATGCTCCCAACAACTGAATTCTAGCACTTCAGAGATTTCCCCACCATCTTGGGGTCTGGTATGGTGCGATCGGCAGTCAATTCGTCGGGTGTGTTAGGCAGTCAAGCTCTTTGCAAACTGCCCATAATTTTATTGTCGCCGTAACGTATTAATTGCAGTATTTATGCAAAAAATTAGTATAACACCCAATTCAACTTCAACATTGACCAGTCCACTTCAGACTATTTTTAGCTGCTGCCTACGCCAAAATTTAAATTTTTACAGGAAATTATCCGCTTCATAGAGTATTAAAGGCACAGTTTTCAGTGGCAATACAGAGAAAAGCCGAACTGTAGAGAATAAAAGGTTCATTCAGCCCCTATTTGCTGGAGGCGGAGGCATTTTGTTCCTAAAAAGAGTTGACACTATACTGTCCAGACGTTATAGTCAATTTATAGATAAATTCTCGCTTTTTGTAATCCAGACTTTAAGCAAGTGCGGCTTGCCTGTGGAAGTGTGAATTATTGGGAAACCTTGTTACCATGACGAAGCTCTTCAATAAACTTATTGAGCTTTAACAGATTGAGTCAGTTTTGACAAACTCTAAAGGTCTATAGAGTATTTTCTGGTAAGTTTAAATCGTTTCAGTCCAATTTACAGGAGACTAAGGTCATGCAAAGCGATCGAATACAAGACGCAACTAGAAAACCCGCAAAAATAATCATCAATGCGGATATTGTGCGGTTGAAATTATCCGATTTTACAATTGCATCAGAGCATCTTGCTGCAGCATTCAGCCAAGACCCTCTGTTCGGTTATTTTTTGCCTGAAGATACTGCCGTCAAGCGAAGGGCACTTAAGCGCTTCAGCAGGTCATTTCTCAATTTCGCACAGCTATACGGTCACATTTACGCCACCGCCGAAGATCCCAAAGGAGTGGCGATTTGGTTGCCTCCAGAAGCGTTTAAAATTAGGTTGTTACATCTATGGCAGGCGGTAACATCGGGACTAATCTTCAGTCCATTCTATATGCATTGGACTCGGATCGGGAACTTTATAGAACTCTTAAACACGCAGATTCAAATGCATGACAAGCTTTCTCCAGAACCACACTGGTATTTAGGAATGCTGGGAGTTTCGCCAGAATGCCAAGGGCAAGGAATTGGAGGAATGTTGCTTCAGCCGGTGTTGGAAAAAGCCGATCGCACTAATATGCCTTGTTATTTGAAAACGAGTACTGCTTCAGCGGTGCGGTTCTATCAGCGGCATGGGTTTGAAGTGGTTCGCCAAATAATGTTTGCCGATCGCGAGTATTGGGCAATGAAACGCTATCCCCAAAGCTAATTCCAATGGGAGCGATGCTTCATTGATGGCGATCGCATCGTCGAAATATGGCTCGCCTTTGTTCAAATAGTGCGATAGGCAAGCTAAGGAGTTATGTAAAAATAAAAATAAGTCAGAGAAATTTATTTCAAATGCTTGTTGAGCATAGCTAACAGAGAACAATGTTCGAGTTATTATTACATTACTTCTTAGTTATTTTGAGTCTTGATGTCTTCCAAAACTCTCTCAATAATACTTACAATCTCTTGGCACTTCTGTAAATCAAGTGCATCAGGGTGGGGCGAGGCAAACTGGCCTTTATCGTTGTCAAAATACTGGCCGGAAGCAGTTGCAAATTCATCTGCCAAAGCTGCACGAGTCAGGATTTCTGACCCGATACGGATATCGCTGCCAGCTACTCCAAAGCCTTCTTGCACCATTTTGCTGCCCAGCATTGACCCAGGATTAACTGCGACGATAGCTGGGCCGTCACCTTTGAGCGAAAGCGCCAGAGTAAAAGACCACATCGTCAACGCTAGCTTGCTTTGCGCATAGGTGGTGAAGTCTTCAGAAAGTCGGATTCGCCCAGCTAATGCATCCAGATTAACGGGAGACTGGGCTGCGGAGGATACATTGATGACCCGTCCAGATGCGGTCATCAGGGGTCTGAGGCTCTGTGTTAGCAGATAGGGGGCGATCGCATTCACCGCAAAGCGCACATCAAGCCCATCCGGCGTAACCGTATCGGATGTTTTAAAGACCCCTGCATTGTTGATTAGAATATCCAGGGTGGTGTGGTTTTCAGTCACAGCCTGCGCCAGCGACCCCACACTAGCCATAAGTGACAGATCGGCTACATAGCTTTCAATCGCACCCTCTCCCGACAAGGCAGAAAGCGATTTTTCTGCGGCCTCCAGTTTTGTCGGATTGCGCCCATGCAACAACACCCTGTGCCCTTGCGAGACCAGCATCTTGGCTGTTTCTAACCCGATGCCATCGGTAGAACCTGTAATCAGAATAGTTTTTGACATGGTTTTAGCTTCCTGCGTCAGGGAAGTCCGATAAAGTAAAGTCTGGCAAAATATCGTTGGCTAGACGTTTCAGTGTTGTGGCAATATCTGCCTGGTTAAATCGCAAATTCAGTGCCACATGGTTCATACCGATTTGTTCCAGGGATTTAAGATAAGTTCGCAGATGGTTTACCCCCAACCGAAAACCCAGATGGATCGGTTGTGGTTGGCTGTGTGGGTCTTCGGTCAGATCTACATAGAGTGGCTGCATAATTGGCTTGGCAGAATCGCCTACCGCTTCAACTCGCGATCGCCAATCACTAACAATACGCCCTTGAACGGCAGTATTGCGGGGATAAGTCATCCAGCCATCCCCATTTCGCGCGATCCACTCAGGGTTTTGTTGACTGCCTCCCGTAATCAGCAGGGGCAGCTTTCCAGAGATCGGTTTAGGCAGCAGGTCTATCCCACCATTGGGGCTACCAAACGCATTTTCAAACCCGGGTGAATCCTTGCCCATTTGTCTGATGTAATCAAAACTTGCCCGAAAGGCAGCCCCGCGATCGCCAAAGGAGAAGTTAAGCGCCGGATATTCTTCTGGGCGATCGCCAGAAGCCACCCCCAGAATCAACCGTCCCCCCGAAATCGCATCAGCAGTCGCAGCGGCTTTAGCCACATGGGCTGGATGGCGCAACGGCAGAATGATACTGGCAACACCAAGGGCAATGCGCTCAGTTTGACCCGCCAACAATCCCAAATAAACAAAAGGATCGTAGGTCTGACCCGCATCACCAAAGGAGGGGACATTGAACGGCACATCTCGCAACCAAACAGCAGAAAACCCTAGTTCTTCAGCCAGTTGAACCCGTTCGATGTGATGTTTCATTGTAGGCACTGGCCCGGTTGCATAGGTTTCGATCGGTACCACTAAGCCGAGGCTTAACCGATTCGGACGAAACACAGAGTTATATCCCCTATTAATGGACTCAAACCTTGTCTCTTTTAAAGTTTCGAGCATATTGCACTCCGTTTTTTAGCGAGTCCAAGGCGCTGTCCGCGCCCCGGTTAGACTATTCATTTAAAGTACCAGGACTTACGCATTACCTTTATATCTGGTAGGGGCGAACGCCCCTACACTTAGGGCACATCTCTACAATTTGCGTAAGTCCTAAGTCCATTACTTGATTTCCTGAACGCCAACGACCATTTCGTGCCAACCCCGTTGATTGTCCATGTCGAACTGAGCGCCGTTATCATCAGCCCATTTAAATCGTTTCAGTGCAGGGGTTTGACTGGTTGCCTGATAGAGCCAATAAGCCTCTTCCCTCAGTGCTTCATCAATGGGTTTGTCAATCGACGCATAAACAGTCTGTTTGCACGCATTAATCGACTCAGCAGGCCAGAGAGCAATACGGTTCGCTAATGCTTCAACAAATTGACCAATTTCTTCGGGGTCGAGTGCCTTGTTGATAGTGCCATAGGCTTCAGCTTTATCCGCATCAAAGTCTTCGGCACCGAGAATAATTTCTAATGCCCGTCCTAGACCGACCTGACGAGCCATTCGCGATGCGCCACCACCACAAGGAAGAATCCCCATGGCAACTTCCATCTGCATAAATTTTGCCTTACCACGGGCGGCAAAGCGCATGTCGCAGGCCAGGGCAAACTCGTGACCGCCGCCACGGGCAAAGCCTTCAATCTTAGCGATGGTAGCCTGGGGCAGCTTACTGATGCGTTCGAGTACAACCTGCAAATCGAGGAGTTTAACTTCGTCACGGCCGACTGCGATCGCCGACATATCCTTGAGAAAATTCGTATCGGCATGGGCGACGAAAATTTCGGGATTGGCAGATTGAAACACAACCACTTTAATATTGCGATCGCTTTCGAGCTTTTGGGCTAACATATTGAGGTCGGCAAGCATCGGCAACCCCTGAATATTGACAGGTGGATAATCGAATGTGACCCATGCGATCGCGTTTTCGACCTTAACATTGAAAGTTGTGAAGTTCTCGTAGTTCATTTGATTTCTCCAAGCTGTAATATTGTGTGTTTAATTAATGCCGTCCAAAACGGTCTTACCGATCGCCTTCCCACTTTCCTGAAATTCGTGGGCAGCACGCAGATTTTCAACATTCAAACTACCGCCATGATTATTGACCGTTGAGACCAAAGTGCGATCGTCTAAAAGTGCTGAAACTCGATTAAGCAATTTATGCTGTACGTCCATATCCTCTGTTTGGAACATCGACCGGGTAAACATAAATTCCCAGCTCAAAGAAAGCGCCTTGCTCTTCAGAGACATCACATCTAGAGACTCAGGATCGTCAATCAGAGCAATATGACCCCGTGGTTTGATGAGTTCCCGAATAGATGCAAAATGCTTGTCAGTATGTGTGAGCGCAGCAACATATCGTGGTGCAATTCCCAAAGCCTTCATTTCTTCGTCCAGTGGGTTACGATGATTGACCGTAAAATCGGCTCCCATCTTTTCAACCCAAGCACGGGTATCATCCCGCGATGCAGTAGCAATAACGGTTAGCCCCGCGAGCTTTTTTGCCAGTTGAATCAGAATCGAACCAACGCCGCCAGCACCTCCAATGACCAGTAGCGATTCATCCGTTCCTTCACCTTCTTTTAGCCCGAAGCTATCGAATAGAATTTCCCAGGCTGTAATGCTGGTCAGGGGAATTCCGGCGGCTTCTGCAAAATTGAGCGACACTGGTTTGCGACCAACAATACGTTCGTCAACCAAGTGAAACTGGGAATTGGTACCGGGTCGGGTGATGTCCCCTGCATAAAACACTTCGTCACCGGGCTGAAACTTCGTTACCCCTGGGCCAACTGCTTTGACAACCCCAGCAGCATCAAAACCAAGAATACGAGGCGTAGGCGTTTCCGGTTGGACAGCGGCACGCACTTTAACGTCAACCGGATTGACCGAAACACCACGGACTTCCACCAGTAAATCGTTTCGACCCGGCTGTGGTGTCTCTGTCTCAAATTCAATCAAGGCATTTTCCGCTGAAATTGGCCCTGCATCCGTGTAACCAATCGCTTTCATTGTTCTGTCTCCAAATTAAACAAGTTGAAGCTAAGACTTACGCATTAACGCGCTCGGTCGGGGCGATTCTCCTGCGGAGACGCTGCGCGATCGCGGGGGATGGGTGTGGTCAAAACCCGTTGGTGAAACAGGATCCCCCCCAGCC
>JH610517.1 GCA_000252485.1 Prochloron didemni P4-Papua_New_Guinea
CCTTAAAAAGGGTGAACTATCAAAGTTTTCCTTAAAAAGGGTGGACTATCAAAGTTTCCCTTAAAAAGGGGGGGCTATCAAAGTCCCCCTTTTTAAGGGGGATTTAGGGGGATCGGAAGATGTACCTACCGAACAAGGAGCGTTACCGCAACATCAGCAATTTTGACCGGACCCCGGGGATTGCCCCTACAAACCAATATGGATGTTTTGCGTAAGTCCTGGAAGCGTTAATAGCATGGTAATTATTCAGGCAGAAAAGATAAACAGCCTTCCGACGAAAAGATAATTCGGATTTTTTTGATAAATGGATATTTTATCGCTTCGTTTATTTCTGAGGATTGCGGCACTCGGCGGTGTCACGGCAGCGGCGCAAGACCTTTCCCTGTCACCTGCAAGTGCTAGCGCCCGTCTGGTCAAACTTGAAGAAACTCTTGGCATTCGTCTATTCAACCGAACGACCCGCTCGGTCTCCCTGACAACGGATGGCGAGGCATTTTTGCCCTACGCCCAACAGATTATCGAAACCCTGGAAACCGGGCTAAGTGCGGTGAAGGGGCAGGGGGCAGAAGCGGAAGGTTTACTGCGAATCACCATGCCCGGTTCCTTTGGACGGATGTATATCATTCCAGCCTTGGCCGAATTTCACGCCCGTCATCCCCTGGTCAGCCTCGATTTACGTCTATCTGATGCAGTTCTGGATGTTGTCGAAGGCGCTTATGACCTGATTATCCGCAATGCCCCGTTGGTGGATAGTAGTTTGATCGTGCGAAAGTTAGCCTCTGACCGACGTATTCTCGTTGCCTCTCCCACCTATCTCGAACGGCACGGGACTCCTTCAAGACCAGAGGAACTCGCAGAGCATAAATGCGTAAGCCTTGCCGACGCGACGAGGTGGACGTTTGAAAATGGACAAACGGTTAGCGTTCCACAGTCGTTCGCGATCGACGATGGTGAAGCTCTGCGCCAGATGCTGGAGCTTGGGTTGGGTATTGGCATAAAGTCAGTCTGGAATGCCAGCGAAAGTTTGAAATCTGGGCTTCTTGTCGAGGTAATGCCGGAATTCCCGCTGGTCACAAATTCGGCTATCTGGCTTCTTTACCCAAGTCGCCGCATCATTCCCCCAAAAGTTCATGCCATGATTGATTTCTTACTCGAACGATTCCGGCCTGTTCCGCCGTGGGAGTGCTAGCGATCGGGAGCAGGGGAGCAGGGGAGCAGGGGAGAATTTATCAGTCAAATATAAATTGATATAACACTAGAAATGAGCGCTCAATATTGCGATCTTGTTGCAATTTGTGCCCGATATGTTGTTGCGATCGCACTTTATCCTTTATCCTGAAGATGCCCAAACCTCGAATGGACTGTTGGGAACAGAAGCCCTGCTCCTGGGAATTTTTGCAGTGTTGCTGTGGATTAAGAAGTAGGGCGATCGCATCTTTAATTGATGGGTTATCTTTAAAGTGATGGGTGAAGGTCTGATTTTTTCGTGCCTCCGATGGAAAAATGTTCAGGTTTGCATGAAAGCAAAAAGTCGCTTGATTTATGAGATTCTTGCTTATTTTGTATATTCGATATTGTGTTAATTATAGCTGTGAAATATAATTATGTAGGGTGGGCAAAATTTTGCCCACCTTACCCGTCGTGTCTGTGCGTAATTTCTGTTGGTATTATCCTTTATTTCACCAAACTCGCTGAATAGAATATGCATCAAAAGCAGAATCGCGACTAATCAAAATAAGAGAATGATTCATCGCCTGTGCCACTAGAATGCGATCGAACGGATCCCGATGATGCAAAGGTAAATTAATATATCGCTTTGTATCAGAAAATGTAATGGGCAAAATCTCTATTTTTAGTTTTTGTAACACTTCCTCTAACTCAGAGAATGAGTGTTGTAAGCTAAGTTTTCCTAAACCAAGCTTAATTGACATTTCCCATAAACTGGCGATACTCAACCAAAGACTGTTGCTTGAATCTTCAAGCATTTCTGCTGCTTTATCACTTAATTGGTTACTGTCTTGCAAATACCAGAGAAATGTGTGCGTATCCAGTAAAATATTCATATTTACATATAATCTTTTAAATCTTCTAGCGGGTCATCAAAATCATCAGACATCCAGATTTTACCTTGCCAAATTCCCAGTCCTCCTCGCTTGTCAGCTTTGGCGGTTTTAGGTTCCTCTTTCTCGTATCGATTGACTAAAAATTCTGTATAGTCAAAAACTGCCTGTTTGACAGATTCAGGCAATTTTTTAACATTTTTTAAAATGGCATTTTCTATCATAATTTTGCCTCTCCTTTAATTAAGGTCATTATAGCAACCTTATTTGAAATTGGTGTTATAAATCTTCTAGACTATCCAGTTCAGAAATTTTAAATTCTTGATGAATCGCAACTTCTCTTGGAATGTCTGGAGATTTAGGCATTTCTTGCAGTTGTCTTTCTGTGGAAGACATTTCAGAAACTTTACTCTTGCTTTGGTTCTTGTTTTGCACTTGTTGTGTTAAGCGATCGATCGGCCACTTTTGTTCGGCTAAAGACAACGGATGGTGCGATCGAGTTCTATTAATTTGAGTGCCATCATTTTATCGTTACCCAACTGTTCTGTTCATTATAGCTTTGTTTCACTATTTGCCTCTAACAACTTTTGAAACCGCACATCAGCACGAATCTTATCAAAATCTGAGTCAGTTTCGGCGATCTCTCTACATTCTTCAGGATTCAATTGAATGGCTTTATCTAGATTTTGAATCGCTAACTCAATCTTCCCTTGTAAAGCATAAGAACAAGCCTTATTATACCAAGCTAGATAAAAATCGGGTTTAATTTCTAGGGCTTTGTCGTAAGAAGCGATCGCCTCACTGTAGCGTTGTAAATTACCCAAAGCATTGCCCCGGTTGTTCCAAGCTACATGGTCATCGGGTTTAATTTCTAGGGCTTTGTCGTAAGAATCTATCGCCTCACTGTAGCGTTGTAAATTAGCCAAAGCAATGCCCCGGTTGTTCCAAGCTAGATAAAAATCAGGTTTAATTTCTAGGGCTTTGTCGTAAGAATCTATTGCCTCACTGTAGCGTTGTAAATTCCCCAAAGCAATGCCCCGGTTTTTCCAAGCTTGATGGTCATCGGGTTTAATTTCTAGGGCTTTGTCGTAAGAATCTATCGCCTCACTGTAGCGTTGTAATTTTCTCAAAGCATAGCCCCGGTTGTACCAAGCTTCATCTTTATCGGGTTTAATTTCTAGAGCTTTCTCGTAAGAAGCGATCGCCTCACTGTAGCGTTGTAAATTAGACAAAGCAATGCCCCGGTT
>JH610518.1 GCA_000252485.1 Prochloron didemni P4-Papua_New_Guinea
TCACTGTAGCGTTTCTCAATATCAAGTAATATTCCTTGTTGATTATATAAATTTGCTCGATCTGGTAAAGGCAAAGACTGATGCTTGAGTCGCGATTGGATGTTTAAGATTTCCTGTTGTCGCTCTTGCCATAGTTCCGATAAAATTTCTCTTAAACCCGTATCATCTGAAGATATTTGAAGGTAACCCGATCGCCAATCGTAAAAATCAGGACAGCGATGAATAAAATAGTCAATGGCAAACCGAGGCAGCAAAAAAACGAAGCAAAGCGGAAAATTATCTCTAAACTGTTCCCGTTGTTGGTTTAAGTGATTGAGAATTCGGGGCACCCCATGCCAACTATAAGAATAAATTTCCTCAGTATTCCACCCTTCGGCCCTTTTTTCCGCTTCATAAACTAACAAAGACTGTTCTAATCCGCGAATGAATAACACCTCTTGGTCTTTATATTCTTCCACCAAGGGATATAATTTATCGATCGCCTTATCCAAAGATAAGATAGCTATTTTTTTCTGGGGTAATTCTTCGGTCACTTTCTCAATGACTTCTTGCCCTGCTTGGGGAGAACATTGGACAAACAGCAACCGAAACCCTCGCGAACGAAGGATCGCGTTGACCAATGCTTGAGTTTCTTGTTCTGGGGTTGGGGGTGGTAAATTTTCTTCTTCTTCCCAGTTGGTGTCTTCGGTGTTCATTACTTTTCCAACGCTGCCAACGCTTCCTTAAATTCTGGCAAATTTTTAATCAACGGGTGAACATCACACCACGGTTGCAAATCTCCCTCCTCATCAAAATCGCGGTATTCCAACAAACAGCGATTAAATAATAAATTCCGCACTTGGTCTTCGTTAATAATTCGCTTACTGCGGTGAACCTTGGCTAATATTTCCCATTCATCACGTTCCACACTGCGACGATAAGTATCTCGCGCTTCAGTAATTGCCCGTTGGACTGCCCACTTAGAAATCGGCAACTGACTCATGCGATTAATTGCCGCTTGCATTAACAGGAGCAAATTGCGCACATGACCCCCACTCATCAAGCATAACCGTTGCAGCACCTCGGCACTTTCAAAAATTTCGGTCGTTAATGTTTCTGAGTCTAAGGAAGTCTTCGCCACTCGTTTGGTAATAATTTCCGTTAACTTCTCCACTCCTGCATCATTCACCGTCCCATCAGAATTTTGCACCATAATCATTGGCAACACTTGCGTATCGCTATAAATCTGTCGCAAATCTGTAGACCGACTGGAATAAACCAAAGAAATTGGTACAGTGTAGAGCAAATGGCAATCTAATGCCCGGAGTTGTTCGCTGCGATCTATAAAAATTTCCTCATGGTTGGTGCGTCCACTGTCCTGGGGAACGGGAACCATGCGGTCTAAGTTGTCTACAATGACTGCAAGTTTCTCACAGTCCTTGGGCAAGTTCTTTTTCGCTTCGGCAATAAACTCATTTAATGCCTGGGTCAGCGTCACTGTATGGGGATTAATTTTGTCACGAATTTGCCGCCGGAGGGAGGGGACTGCCCGTAAATTGGCGGTGAGTTTGGCAAACTGGGAAATTTGCCCCTCCACCGATAAGCTTTCAAACGTCACCTCGGTCAGGGCTAAGTCTTTTAACTCTTGCCACCGACCTTTCAACCACTTTGTTAACGGATCCGGTTTGGCACTATCTTTCAGGTCTTCGAGGAGGTGACGAGTACAAGCAAGTAAAATATCCGCATATTCTGCATCTTCCGCATCAATGTCCGCTTCGTCTGCGGCAAAATACACCACGAAAAATTTGTTCTGTTCTAGATATTCCTTGAGACGTAGGAGTTCCGTGGATTTTCCTGCCCCACGATGTCCTGCATACAGTTGGCAAGTCATGCGCTGCGATAGCTTAATTTTATTACCCAAATCGGTCAAAATATCCCCATCTCCCCGGACTTCCCGACAGTCAACATATTGCGGGTCTGTCGGTGACAGGGTTTCAAAGGGTTCAAAGACGTTGTAGAGTTGCTCGATAGAATTGGAGTCGTAAGCAGACATATCTCTGGTTCGCAGCTTAGAGGAACAGGGTTATTTTAACAGTCGTCTCCAGCCCCAGCCCCTTGCTAAGGCGTATGTCCTTGGGTTAAACCATCTTCCAGGTCATCTCCTGACCTGCATTTAAAGGCACAAGCCCAGATTCGGTAAATGGTACTTCATCGGGAATTCGCCAGGTGGTTTTGGTCAAGGTAATCTGTTCGGTATTGCGCGGGAGTTGATAAAAATCTGGCCCATAGAAACTGGCAAACGCTTCCAATTTATCCAGGGCATTGACAGTCTCAAAGGCTTCTGCATACAATTCCATCGCGTGCAGGGCGGAAAAGCAACCGGCGCAGCCACAGGCACTTTCTTTACTGGTGCGGGTATGGGGGGCGCTATCCGTGCCGAGAAAAAACTTAGGATTGCCCGATGTAGCGGCTTGCAGCAGGGCTTGGCGATGGGTTTCCCGTTTCAAAATGGGCAAGCAATAAAAATGGGGGTTAATTCCTCCTTTGAATATGCGATTGCGATTAAATAATAAATGTTGTGGGGTAATGGTTGCCCCGATATTGTTCGCCTCTAGAACAAATTCCACCGCATCTGAAGTGGTAATATGTTCTAGCACTACGCGCAGTTTGGGAAATCGCTGTTTGAGGGGAATCAAATGTTTCTCGATAAACACCTTTTCGCGATCGAACACATCAACATCCTTATCCGTCACTTCTCCATGTAGCAATAAGGGCAAGTCGTTCTGCTGCATGGCCTCAAAAACCCGATCGCACTTGCGAATATCCGTCACCCCGAATTCTGAATTAGTTGTTGCACCGGATGGGTAATATTTGACTGCTTTCACAAACCCGGAGGCTTTGGCGGCGATAATCTCTTCCGGGTTAGTATTGTCCGTGAGGTACAGAGTCATCAATGGCTCAAACTTTTTCCCCACCGGAATTGCGGCAAGGATGCGATCGCGATAAGCCGCCGCATCAGCGAGCGATCGCACTGGAGGTTTCAAATTGGGCATCACGATGGCGCGGGCAAACTGGCGCAAGGTATGCGGCAAAACCGCTTTCAGCGCTGTGCCGTCACGGAGATGGAGATGCCAATCGTCAGGTCGGGTCAGGGTAAGCTGTTCCATGGTTCAATTATATAATTCGGTGGATTAGTGGCCTTCAACCAAATGTGGCGCGAACATGGCATCAATTGGCAGTGGAACCTGGAACAATATGCCCAGAAAGTTAAAATTGGCGGCGGCAAAGAGCGAATGTTCAGCTTGGGAAAAGATGAGGATTTTCGGGCTGCATACCCGGTTCCAGAGTCGGAGTCAGCCTGGTGGAATATTGTCATGGGTTGGCATAAGCGCAAAACGGAAATTTATAAGCAGGCGATCGCTTCTGGGGCAATTCCCGATCGTCCCGGTGTTAAACGCCTAGCCCAGGCAGCCTTGGCAAATGGTTGGCTCCTCGCAGTTTGTTCGACTTCTGTGATCGCTTCCGTAGAGGCAGTGCTGCGTCAAGTCATGGGGGTCGAACTGGCCAGTCAATTCGCTGGAGTTTTTGCGGGGGATATGGTCAAAGCCAAAAAACCCGCCCCAGATGTTTACAATCTCGCTGTGGAAAAATTGAACTTAAACCCAGCTAACTGCGTGGTCGTAGAAGATTCGCGCAATGGTTTGCTGGCTGCTACTGCTGCCTGGATGACCTGTATCGTCACATACAATGAGTTGACCAAAAATGAGGATTTCAGTGAAGCGGCATTAGTGTTGTCGGATTTCGGAGAACCGGGTAACGAGGCGATCGCGATCGGCCAAAATCGGACTAATGTTAAACCACAAGGACATTTTACCGTAGATGACCTGGAGCAGGTTTTGGCTGATTCCCAGGCAAGTAGAAACTGAAACTCCGATGCTGTACGGGTCTACCTGGTACACCTCCTGGTATCCCTCTAAGTCCAAGTTCAACTGTCCAGGAACCCCTTCCCTACCCTTTGGTTTGGCCTGATAACCCTTAGTCATTTTGTCCACAAAGCAATTCCCCCAATTACGGCGGGGAGTTGTTTTTTTCTTTTTAGGAGTGTACCGCTTACAAAACTCCCGATACCGCTTGGCACATTCCTCTAAGGTTGTGGCCAATTCCAGAAAAGCTGGATGCCATTCGGTCAAACCATCATCAGTCAATTGTGCGTAGCTACCATAATTGCTAAAAGCGTATGTAAACCCCAGACGTAACCCTGCTGCTTTGGGGTTGGCATGGATATAGCGCAGAGTCTTGAAAATTCGCTCCGAGTCGCTGTTAGAAATGGCCTCACTGAAATACCGTTGCTCCCAAAAATGTCCAGTGCGATGCAAAAATTGGTTCAACACCATAGCGCTGTACCAGTTTAGCCAATGTGATCGCTTCATTACATCGATTGTTGCTTCGAGCAATCCCAAAATTCGTCCCACCTCGTCCCGTTAACCGAACCTCACGTCGAACCCGACGGAAGGCGATCGCCCAACACCCAACACCCTACGCCCTATCTTAGATAATGTATTTGTTGGCAAATGTTAGTCAAAATCAGTTAGCTTCAGAAATTCTTCCAGGGTTAATTTTTGAGTGAGTACAGCAGTCATACTCTTCGTCTAGATATTTAGGACTTCAATCTAGCATATTTTATAGCACTACGCATTTAGGTATTGTCATTAATACAGCCTGAAACCTAGTCATAGCCTAATTTTGAATTTTGAAGAAAGAATTTTGAATTGGGCGTAGCGCTATATCGTGCGATCGGCAGTCAATTGGTACTGGGTGTTTGGAGTGTAATACCAAACAGGATGGCGAGAACTTTAGCTAAGTCATTGGGGACACCGTAGGTATTGATGTCTTTTTGAATCAACTTTTGCTGGCGATGGAACAGACCAAATTTCCAGGTCTCTCCTGTGGTGAGGGCTCCATAGAGATAGTCTGCAGGGGCATCAATCCACTGGTCTAGGGCAATTAGTTCTACTGCAAGCTGGGTAAATCCTTTCCCGAGATCGGCATTTTTCGCTTCAATAATGATGAGGTTTTGAGGTGTGGGAATGAAGTAATCCACATTTCCCTTCAGTTGGTTGCTGACTTGGATCGAATACTCAATCTTGAGGGGCGACTGGATAAACTTGCAGACGGTTTTCAGCACTGGAAAAATTAGGGACTCTCGACGAGCAATTTCTGAGGTGGGATCGACTAAGGCCAAGTTTTCTGCCAATTCATCAGTCAGTGGGGTGGGGTCTAGGGGCTGCCGCTCTGGGAGCTGGAGAGAAGCAGATTGGAAAGCAACCCCGAATTCAGCTAGAATATCGGCGGTGTCAAAGGGTAGGGTGCTATACTGGCTAAAGCTGTAACTTGCGGCAGGGTCAAGAATTAAAGGTTTCACCATTGCTTTACTCCGGCAGCTTTTAACTTGCCCGGTGTTTGTTCCATTAGCATGGACTGTCTTTGATGGAAGTATAGCAAGCGAGGGATAGCAAGCATTTTTGTCTAGCTAAAATTTTTTTCTTTCCCCCTTGACATTAGCCATTTGCTAGTTTATAATAAAACTATTGCAACAACCAAGGAGTAACTCACTATGATTGTCACTACCAAAAAAGCAGCAGGAATTTTAGGCATCTCCGGGGCCAGATTGCGGGTACTTCTGGCCCAGGGTCGAGTAGAAGGAGCTTATAAGTGCGGTAGAATGTGGCTAATTCCTTTATTCGATGGTCGTCCCTTCATTAGCAAAGGCAAGAGAGGTCCGGCCCCCAAGTGGAGCAATCCCCGCAAGCCAGCCAAAACTATCATTCATGTCAACGGACAGCGCATCAGACAGAATCTGAAACTCCACGAGCAGGAGCCAGTAATTACAGTAAAAAAAGGCAATAGCAATATCTATGGTCATGAAGTGGAAGTACCGGGAGGATGTCGGGTTGTTTATCGACCCCACAATCCAAAATGTGGTGCCAGGGTTTGGATTGAAAGTCTCTATGATGTCAAGGTAATTTGTTTAGATTCTGAAGAGTTGAATGCCTTGGCAATGACAGAGGCAGAAAAAACTATTGCAACAGCGCCACAGTCAGAATCTCTACCCCCTATTTTTAAATAATAATGGATTTTTTTTCCAGAATTCGCTTTAAAAAACTGAAAACACCGTCTCACTGGTCACTGGTCACTGGTCACTGAAAAGCTATCAACTGTCAACTGCTATTTAATTCCAATTTGCTTCTCTTTTGCTTGACAACAAAAAACTTATCGTTCCGAAAATTTTATCTAAATCGGTAATAGTAATTCTCAATTTGCTTTTTGTGAATTCATCGGATACTAATTTGCCAAATTGCCATAGTTCTCCATCTGTTACTATGCCATATACGGGAAGTTCCTCGGCTTTATTTAATTTTTGCACGGCAATCAACTCAGCTAGACATTGTCCCCATCCCTCGCTAAAATCATTGTTTTTTGCTTCAACAACAATGACGATGGGAAAACCCAAAACAGTTTTACCTAATTCTGATTTTGTGGAGAACAAGTAATCAGGTGTTCCATTTAGTTTGGCATCGTAGGTTATAGATTTGTGGCTCCAAAGGGTATATTTGTCAATAAAACTTTTATAAACTTCTCTTAAAACTGGATAAATAATATTTTCACATCTTGATGATTCAGATGTATATATATCCATGTTCTGTTCGCTGAATTCAAATTCCTTGACAAAAAAATCAGAAGGTTTTAGGTCGGTAATTTCAATAAAGTCTGCTTCCAAATACTTGATATTATACTCTTCTTGAACTTGAGCAATAGTTTTATAATCACTAAACGCCATTAATAACTCCTATAGCAATGAGCAATGAACAATTAACAATGAACACTTCGGCTACGCGGTCCCTGCAGTTCGACTCCGCGGTCCCTGAGCGCAATTAAGAGTTCGTGCAAGAAAAATGCCCTTTCCGCTTTGTATTAAAAATGTAGCATGTAACGACACTTTAGGAGCGAAGCGCTATATTTTATTTTCCATCTAATATCAAATCTGAAAATGGTTGCTACAGTTCAGCCCAGAAACCGGGTTTCTTCTATTATTTTCAGGATTAATGCTAAAATTTGGAAAGAAACCCGGTTTCTCAACCCACGGGATGACCTCAATCTATACTACCATGGGATAAACTATTTGTAGCAATCATTTTTGTATTTCATCTAACAATGGAGTTGAGCAGTACACAAACCATCCAGCCTTACGATAACCCTTTTTCACCCCCTTCATCCTCTAACTCTAAAACAACATCTTCATAAATAGCATTTAGGGATAACGTGACTCCCAAACTCATCGACTCAATCCTGTCACCTTCACTGTAGGGAATGAATCGCCACTCTCCAACAGCATCCCGCCGAAAAATCTCAACGGCTTTGGTTTCAGAACTCACTAAAACATATTCTTGTAGGGTTGAGAGACGACGGTACAGGGCGAACTTACCACCAAACTGTGGAAGTATAGCAAGCGATCTCCCATCTGTTTCTACTATTTTGATGGGGAGAGGTGATCGCGATCGAATGGAAATTATTTGTATCTTCTAGAAACTTTTTGTTAAGATAGCTTTATTATAATATCAAATATGAAAATGTTTGCTACATCCCCC
>JH610519.1 GCA_000252485.1 Prochloron didemni P4-Papua_New_Guinea
GGGAAGAAAACAACCGCAAGTGGGAAGAACAAGGCCGCAAGTGGGAAGAACAAAACCGCAAATGGGACGAAAACCAGAAGCAACTGAACCAAATAATTTCCTCAGTTCAAACATTGAGTAGAAAGCATGATGCTACCATTGGGGCTTTGGGCGCAAGATGGGGTTTATATTCGGAGGAATCCTTTAGGAAAGCACTGAAAGGGATTTTAGAAGATTCCTTTGGTGTGGAAGTAATTAATGTGACGGAATACGACCATGACGGAGAAGTATTTGGCAGACCGGACCAAATAGAATTGGATTTGTTAATTAAAAATGGCTTGTTGATTATTTGCGAAATCAAATCTTCCATGAGTAAAGCGGATATGTACTTGTTCGAGCGGAAGGTACGTTTTTATGAAAGCAGACACTCAAGATCCGCTAACCGAAAACTAGCTATTTCCCCCATGGTTCATCCCAGAGCTAAGGAAGTAGCCAATAATTTAGGCATTGAGGTGTATAGTTATGGAGAAGATGTTGCAATAGAATAATTGCTTGAATTTGAATGGGGCGAT
>JH610520.1 GCA_000252485.1 Prochloron didemni P4-Papua_New_Guinea
CGCTTTGCCAAAAAAAATTGGGTATGTTAGAGATGAAGCACCAGATGGAACAATGACCCGTACAGCTACAAGATGAGGGAAGAACTAGTTATTGAAGCAGGGAGAACAGAACGTCAATATTGGCAAGATATCTGGCGCTATCGGGAGCTGTTCTATTTCCTGGCATGGCGAGACATTCTCGTCCTCTACAAGCAGACTGTTATTGGTATTGCTTGGGCTCTGATTCGACCCTTCTTGACTATGGTGGTATTTACAATCGTCTTTGGTTCCCTGGCCAAGTTACCTTCTGATGGCGCTCCCTATCCAATTTTAGTGTTTGCGGGCATGCTGCCCTGGCAGTTATTTGCTAACGCTCTAGCTGATTGCAGCAATAGTTTGATTAATAATGCCAATCTTATCTCTAAAGTCTATTTCCCTAGATTGATTGTCCCAGTTAGCAGGGCGATGGTGAGTTTTGTGGATTTTATGATTTCCGGAACGATCTTGCTGGGGTTGATGGCTTGGTACGATTTTATTCCTAGCTGGCGTATTGTTACTTTACCGCTGTTTGTTCTTATTGCTTTTGCCGCATCTCTGGGAGGGGGTTTGTGGTTGGCAGCTTTAAACGTACAATATCGAGATTTTCGCTATGTAGTGCCTTTTATCATTCAGTTCGGTCTTTATATCTCCCCAGTGGGTTTTAGTAGTAATATAGTGCCGGAGCAGTGGCGTTTGCTCTATTCCCTCAATCCCATGGTGGGGGTAATAGATGGTTTCCGCTGGGCCATCTTAGGCGGGGAGACAAATCTCTACTGGATGGGATTTACCCTGTCAGTAGGATTGGTTTTTCTGTTGTTTGCTAGCGGAATCTGGTATTTTCGCAGGATGGAGCGTACTTTTGCTGATGTTATCTAAGGGGAAGTTTCTCTAGCAGCATGTCGGATACTATCATTCGGGTGGAGAACCTGGGGAAAAAATATATTATCGGACATCAGCAGGAGGGGCGAGCGCGCTATGTGGCACTGCGGGATGTGCTAGCTAATGGTGCCAGTAGGTTGTTGAAGTCTTGGGGGAAAAGAGAATCTAACCCTGCCAGAGAAGAGTTTTGGGCCCTGAAGGATGTGTCTTTTGAGGTAAAGCAGGGGGAGGTTATTGGCATTATTGGGCGCAATGGAGCCGGAAAATCGACGCTGTTGAAGATTTTGAGCCGCATTACCGAACCGACTACTGGGCGCATTACTATTAAAGGGCGAGTGGCCAGTTTGTTAGAGGTGGGGACTGGTTTTCATCCGGAGCTAACTGGAAGGGAGAATATTTATCTCAATGGCGCTATCCTGGGAATGAGCAAGGCGGAGATTAAGAAGAAGTTTGATGAGATTGTTGCTTTTGCAGAGGTGGAGAAGTTTTTAGATACCCCAGTGAAGCGCTATTCTTCCGGGATGTACGTGCGGTTGGCCTTTGCGGTGGCGGCGCATTTAGAACCGGAGATTTTGGTGGTGGATGAGGTGTTGGCGGTGGGGGATGCGGCGTTTCAGAAGAAGTGTTTGGGCAAGATGGGGGATGTGGCGACGAAGGAGGGGCGGACGGTTTTGTTTGTTAGTCATAATATGGGTGCTATTTCTCAATTAACCCAAAAATGTTTATTTTTAGAAAAAGGGAAAAAAGCAGGTTATAACTTTACTCAAAATATAATCAATAAATATCTAGCCTCAAACCGATTATATTCTAATAATAGATATATTTACACAAAAAAGCAAAAAGATTATAAAAAAAATAAAAAAATTGAATTTTGCGAAATTTCAATAAACAAACATCAAAATGAAAAAATTGAATTTAAAATACTATTTTTAGTTCGAGAAATAGTTCAAAGTGTGGTGTCTGTAAAACTCACAAATTCTCAAGGAATCGCAATTATAACTGTAAGAGATACAGATTACGAACCTAATTTGTTTTTAAAACAAAAAGGCTTGCATGTTAGTAAATTTACATTACCTATTGATTTTTTAACACCTAATATTTACTTTCTTACTTTTTCCTTGGCAGATATGGTTAGTATAAGATATGATTTCCTCGATTCAATACTATCATTTGAAATCCCTTTAAATACTGAAGAAAAAACTCCTGAATGGAGTCGTGAAGGAGTAATATTTAAGCAAATATTATGGCAAACAAATTACCTCGATATTTCTAGTAATTTAGATAAAAAATATGCTGTATAACTTTAAAGAACATGGGTTTATAATTGTTAAAAATGTTTTTAATAATCATACTCTAGAGAAGATTAGAGAATTAGCGGATAGAATCATAGCTTATGGGAAAAAAGGACTGGAAGATCCTTTCAGAGACTATTATCTGAGACATAGAGTGGATCAAGGAGTTTTATATGACTTATTCCAAAGACACCCTGAGTTTCAAGATTTAGCAAAAAATCAGCAAATTTTGCATCGTCTAGAAAAAGTTCTAGGGGAAGATATTTTTTTATATGAAAATAGTTTAGTCTACAAGCCTAGAGGTGGAGAAAATGCAGTGCCTTGGCATCAAGATTTTATTAATAGACCTCACGAACCACGAAAGTTTATCGCATGGATCGCTTTGGACAAAATTTCCAAAGAGAATGGAGCTATGAAAATAGTACCTGGTTCTCACAAACTTGGGTTTCTTCCTTGGCATCACGTACCTGGTGAAACTCACCACACAAGAGTAAACTTGGAAGGGATTGATTTGTCACTAGCAATATATACTGAGCTCGATCCAGGCGATGTTTTGATCTTTAATCAGCTTGTATTACATGGAAGTGATAAAGTAGACACGTATTCACCCAGAAGAGCCTATCGAGTCTCTTATCAGGGATTTGACAAAATTTATACTCCCAGAGGAACTCCAATTGTTCTCAAGGGTGGCTCGCCAGAATCTTTAATGAAAAAGTATAATCACCCAAATTCACAATTTCCAAACGTAATGATACAAAACAAGCAATCTTTAGTTAAACGTATACTACATAAGATTGGTCGAAAACTTCTCACTATATAAAATATTTGATTCATTCAAATAATTAATTAAAATAACCAATTCAAATATAGATGTAAGTTTACAGTATAAAAAATGTACAGTGTAATTAAACAAGCAACAAAATCAATCTTAGACGAGCGACAGATTTCTATATTGAAAAAACTAAAACAAGGACTTCAACTAGCCAGACATGATATTCGATATAACAAGATAGGCAAAATCTTTCCGCTCAAGCCCACAACTCTTAACTTGCTAGTAAATGATGTTTGTAACTCCCGTTGTCAAATGTGCTCGATCTGGAAAAACAAAAATGATAAAGACATTAGTGCTGATGAACTAAAAACTATACTTTCAGATGGTTTGTTTAGCAATTTAAAGTACGTGGGGATTAGCGGTGGCGAACCAACATTAAGAAGCGATCTATCGGATCTATTTGAAGTGATATGTTCTCAAAAAAATTCTATTATTGGTACTGGGATTATCACCAATGGGATTATAGAAGACGTTGTTAAGGAAAGGGTTTTAGATTGCGCTGAAGTTTGTAAGTCTCATGGTGTAAGCTTCAATGTCATGGTATCTTTAGATGGATTAGACGAAGTTCACGATATAGTAAGAGGTCGCAGAAATAACTTTAAATCCGCTATTTCTCTTTTAAATTTCTTTCACCATGAAACAGATATACCCACATCTTTTGGATGCACGATTACCAGTTCTAATGCTTTATATGTTGACGAGCTTCTCGATTATGCAAAAGCAGAAGGATTGTACGGTAGATTTAGAGTAGCCGAGTTTATAGAACGTTTATATAACAGCGAACAAACTGAGTTTATCAGAGCTTTTGAAGATAAAATAGCCTATCATATAGGGTTATTTTTTTTTAGAGCTGAATATGATTTTGAGCAGAATTCAACTTATAAAAAAACTTATAGAAATATTCGCTATATGATTGCTGAGGGTAAGCCTAGACAAATTGGCTGTCCCTATCAATCTAGTTCGGCAGTTTTAACATCTAGAGGTGAGTTACTCTACTGTTCTCCAAAATCTCCTATTCTGGGAAACAGTCTGCAATCTTCTCCTAGTAATATTTATTTTTCTAATTTTGATAAAAGAAAGGAAATTATTCAGAAGGACTGCAATAACTGTATTCATGATTATCATGAACCACTAACTATTCAAGAAATGCTAAACTCATTGTTGAAATCTAGAAGAAGAAATAGCAAATACAATTTTATTGGTCTTGTTCAGAAATCATCAAAAATAGTTAAAGAAAGAAACAGTATTACAGATTTATCACATCTCAAATCTCGGATAGTTTTAATTGTGGGATGGTATGGAACTGAGACTGTGGGAGATAAAGCTATATTGTGGAGTATTATTAATAAGCTTCGTTTGCGTCCTAATCCACCTGAGAAGATTTATCTGTCTAGTCTCTATCCTTTTATTTCTAGGTGGACTGTCAAGGAAATAAAACTGGGCAATATTTCTATTGTAGAAACTTATTCTAAAGAATTTGAAAAAGCATGTGACGAAGCAGATGAGATTGTAGTAGGTGGTGGCCCTTTAATGGATATAAAACCTTTGGATCATCTACTTTATGCTTTTATCCAAGGAGCTAAACAAAAAGCTTTTACAAGAATTGAAGGATGTGGCATTGGACCGTTATCGTCTCCAGTATATACCAAGGTTGTATCTGAAATTGTCAGACTGTCAGACCATATTACTCTTAGAGATACTGCCTCTACAGAAAGATGCTTGCAAGAGTTTGCTTTTTCCCAAGTCGAAACTGTTCCCGATCCTGCTACCCATTATATTCAGTACGTACAAGGAAGAAGGGAAATTCTAGAGGAAGTAACACCCCCCCTGGGAAAGAAAAGTAATGTCTCTTGTTTCTTGAGAGAATGGGGAAAAGACTATGCTGGTGAGATGGATGAACTGGAATATAGCTTGGTTAAGCGTGAATTTGAAGCACAGTTAGTACAGCTATTGACTTTTGTAGCAGAAACTAAAATTTAAATATCCATCTCCTACCAATGCATTCTTTTTATATTGGTGGAGATGACAGAATTTTTAATAGACATCTAGCTAAGTTTATTTCTCCCTTGCTGGAGGAAAAAAATCTACAATTGACAGTGAGTTTTGCTAGAGAACCAATTTCTCCTCTCGAAATTTTGCAAAGTATGTATCATTCAGAATTAAACATTTGTATGCGATTCCACTCAGTTTTATTTGCAGAAACATTAGGAGTGTCTTATATAGCTATTGATTACACAGATGGAGGAAAAATAAAGGCTTTTTTAAAAGATAAAGGCAAACTCGATAGACTGATTCCACTAAAGGAAGTAGCTGCAGGAAGGTGGAAAAAAGATCTTACTAATTTATTATGAAAATTCTCCATATTAATAAGTCTGATATTTCTGGTGGAGCGGCGATCGCAGCCTATCGCCTCCATCAAGGCTTGTTAGCTCAAGATATTGACTCACGGCTGCTAGTGGATCGACTCAACACCAGTAGCGATCGCGTCGCACCATTAGATCGCAAGCGCAAGATGGAATATTTGACCTCTCGCTTGGCGTGGGGACTGGGATTAAACTATCTCAGTATTCCCAGCACTTTCGCTCTTGACAAACATCGGTTTTATCAAGATGCCAATCTGCTCAACTTTCACAATCTCCATGGAAACTATTTTAACTACCTAGCCATTCCCAGACTGACAGCAAGTAAACCAGCCCTATTTACTCTCCACGATATGTGGAGCTTCACGGGGCATTGCGCCTACAGCTATGACTGCCATCGCTGGAAAACTGGTTGTGGTAAATGCCCTTACCCGGATACCTACCCAGCCATCCCCAGAGATAATACCAGCCTGGAGTGGAAACTTAAGAACTGGGCGTACAGCCGCTCTAACTTAACCATCGTTACTCCCAGCAGTTGGCTTACCGAACAAGTCAAGCAAAGCATGTTCCAAGGCTTTTCTATTCATCACATTCCCAATGGTATTGACACCGAGGCGTATCAACCCCTCAATCCAGAAAGATGTAGAGAAGTGCTGGGCATTCCTGGGGGCAAAAGGGTTTTGATGTTCGCCGCCCAGAATCTTAACGATTCTCGCAAAGGGGGCAACCTTCTAGTTAGGGCACTCAACGGCTTACCCCCATCCCTGAAAAGAGAAACAATTTTGTTAATTTTAGGGGATAGAGGGGAAGGGATTAGCAAGACAGTTGGAATACCAGCTTTGTCCTTAGGCTATGTTAGCAGCGATCGCCTCAAATCCATTGCTTATTCTGCCGCTGACTTATTTATTTTCCCCACCCGTGCTGATAATTTACCCCTGGTATTGCAAGAAAGCATGGCTTGCGGTACGCCCATGGTATCTTTTAACGTCGGTGGCGTTCCCGATTTGGTACGTCCAGGAGTTACTGGCTACTTAGCGGAACCAGACAATACTCAAGATTTCTACGATGGTATTGTACACTTATTAGAAGATGAAAAGCAAAGAGAGACCATGAGCCAAAATTGTCGGGCGATCGCTCTTTCCGAATATCCCATAGAACTGCAAGCAAAGCGATATATTGAGTTATACTCTCAATTGCTGGGAAAATAGAAAGGGACAAATTTTTATAAATTGGGAGCAATGGTTGATTGAGATGAGACCGAACTCGATTCTGGCCATCGGCAACTCTCTTGGTGCTAATGCCGCTGCAAATTTTAACCTGTATATAGCACTACGCATTTAGGTTAGGACATTAATAAAGCCTGAAACCTAGTCATAGCCTCTTTTTGAATTTTGAATTTTCAGGAAAGAATTGCGCGTAGCACTATACGAGACGGATCGCAGTACAATCCTAACAACGGTATCCAGAAAATCCATGACTCAAGCCGTAATTTTACCAACCAAACTGCCCGACCATACCGAGTTACCGGAGGAGGATGGTACTTTTGTGAAAAACTTCCAAGAACACCCCCAAAGCATTATCCTCACGGACTCCATCGGTCCCGTTCTGGGAAGACTGCACCCCGACGGACAGTATGCCATCGGACAAGATAGCGGCATCTACTGGCGACTGACAGATCCTCCCGAACGGGGTTGTGAAGCCCCAGACTGGTTCTACGTTCCCAATGTCCCCCCTCTCCTGGACGGTCAATATCGCCGTTCCTATGTCCTTTGGCAAGAACATATTCTCCCCTTAATCGTTCTCGAATTTGCCAGTGGAAATGGTTCGGAGGAACGAGACAATACTCCCCTTGCTGTGGCTAATGGTACAGAAGGAAGCAAACCAGGGAAATTTTGGGTTTACGAACAAGTGATGCGGATTCCCTACTATGGTATTTTTTCCATGAGTTTAGGGACTTTGGAAGTGTATCATTGGCAGGATGGGACTTATAGGCAGTTGACCCCCAACCATCGCGGACATTACGAAATCCCCCCTTTGGGAGTAGAGTTAGGACTGTGGCAAGGCAATTACCAAAATCAACATCAACGGTGGTTGCGTTGGTGGGATCAGGAAGGAAACTTATTGCTGACAGGAGAAGAACGTGCCGCACTTGCTGAAGAATATGCCGCACTTGCTGAAGAACGTGCTACAGTTGCCGAACGGGAACGGGCGAGCGCCACGGAACGAGCAGAAAAAGCGGAGCTATCGCAGCTCGAAGCCATTTCTCGCCTTGCTAACATGGGATTAAACTCCGAACAAATTGCTGAAGCCTTGAACTTATCTCTCGAAGAAGTGGAGGCGATCGCTTTTACTCAGTAACAAATTTGTGCGATCGCTTCCCAGCCTAATGTACAGATATTTTTTCCTGCCAGGTAGCATAAACACAATACTCAAACAGTTCTTTCTTGCTGTTCCGTTTTCTAATTAGCGGAACCAGAAAATACTCAAGATTTCTGCGATGGTATTGTACACTTATTAGAAGATGAAAAGAATATCCCATAGAACTGCAAGCAAAGCGATATATTGAGTTATACTCTCAACTGCTGGGAAAATAGAAAGGGACAAATTTTTATAAATTTGGAGTAATGGTTGATTGAGATGAGACGGATCGCAGTACAATCCTAACAACGGTATCCAGAAAATCCATGACTCAAGCCGTAATTTTACCAACCAAACTGCCCGACCATACCGAGTTACCGGAGGAGGATGGTACTTTTGTGAAAAACTTCCAAGAACACCCCCAAAGCATTATCCTCACGGACTCCATCGGTCCCGTTCTGGGAAGACTCCACCCCGATGGACAGTATGCCATCGGACAAGATAGCGGCATCTACTGGCGACTGACAGATCCTCCCGAACGGGGTTGTGAAGCCCCAGACTGGTTCTACGTTCCCAATGTCCCCCCTCTCCTGGACGGTCAATATCGCCGTTCCTACGTCCTTTGGCAAGAACATATTACCCCCTTAGTCGTCCTCGAATTTGCCAGTGGGAATGGTTCTTCCGAACGAGACAATACTCCCCTTGCTGTGGCTAATGGTACAGAAGGAAGCAAACCAGGGAAATTTTGGGTTTACGAACAAGTAATGCGGATTCCCTACTATGGTATTTTTTCCATGAGTTTAGGGACTTTGGAAGTGTATCATTGGCAGGATGGGACTTATAGGCAGTTGACCCCCAACCATCGCGGACATTACGAAATCCCCCCTTTGGGAGTAGAGTTAGGACTGTGGCAAGGCAATTACCAAAATCAACATCAACAGTGGTTGCGTTGGTGGGATCGGGAAGGAAACTTATTACTGACAGGAGAAGAACGTGCCGCACTTGCTGAACGGGAACGAGATCTCGCCACGGAACGAGCAGAAAAAGCCGAGCTATCGCAGCTCGAAGCCATTTCTCGCCTTGCTAACATGGGATTAAACTCCGAACAAATTGCTGAAGCCTTGAACTTATCTCTCGAAGAAGTGGAGGCGATCGCTTTTACTCAGTAACAAGTTTGTGCGATCGCTTCCCAGCCTAATGTACAGATATTTTTTCCTGCCAGGTAGCATAAACACAATACTCAAACAGTTCTTTCTTGCTGTTCCGTTTTCTAATTATATTGCTGCCAATATTGGTAAATCCTAAAGACCGAAGGGAATCTTCCAGCAACTGCTCGGTGTGGACTTGTACGCCATAAAAGCTAGAATTACCTACGATGTAAGAAAGAACCGCGCCTTTTTTTAAACGCGGACGCAAGTTCTGAAGATGCAAATACATATCACAAAAATACTTGCCAACATAGTTACTCATTAGTAATTATGCACTTGCCGATCGGGGCCAGAAAGGTTTCAAGGTAATGTTTTTCTTTCGCTTCCAATTTGTTCCTTAGTTTTGAATGTTAAGCGCGATCGCACTTAGTACCTATCTTTAGTAGCTATCCGTCAAATCTCCTGGATAACAAGAGCGATCGCGGCAGTTATAGCTCCTGCGATCGGCGACCGCTAGAAGTTTTTGGGTTCTAACCATCTTTATGTTGAATGTTGACCTGGTGATAATCCTTGATAAATTACTCAGATTCAAAGGGAAACCGATCTTTTCCAAAGTGGGATCGCCAAGCCCTACAAGCATCTTTTTGATTTGTTCTATCATCCAGGGCCTTTTCAGCAGATTGAATAAAACTATCAAGCTGGCTCAAAAAGTAATGCTTACCAGCCTCACTGTAATACTTTAATAAATTTTCACCGGCAGGAGTTGTCGGACGTAAACAGACGAGTCGCTCTTTCAATCGGTTCTGAATGCGAATTAAAGTGCGATTAAGAGCTACATCATCTCGTTCATTGAAAACAATATTATTGGCAGCTAAAATTGAGAATACTAATCCGCTTGGTACGATACCTTTCCTGTAATCACTCCATGCTTTTAGGTATCGTACAATTCGCTTAAGTTGACCATCTTTATCAGCTTTACCATTGAACCATTTGGTGAATTCTCTAGGATCGCTTTCTATCCACCCCTTAACTTTATGAGCCAGATATGGAGTTGGCTGCCCTTTTATGATGTAATAAATGGGAAGATCGAGGTGATAGTTTTTTGCATAAACCAGTCTGACACAGGCTTGTTTGTCAATAGGTTTTTGTTCTGTATGTTCATCTATGGCTTCACAAATCCAATGACGAAAAGTGCCAATACTTTGAGTTGGTTCTGCTTCTACTTCAAAATAGATACCATCATCAATATCAAACTCTCCATCAATTGGTTTAATCATGCAGTTTGTCATAAATGAACCTTGTCCATGAAATTTTGGAGAAAATCCATTCTGCTTCTTTTTGAAATAATCCCTGATTTTGTCACGAACAGCGTTACGAGATTTACGCAATTTCTCCTTGCGACTAGAGCTTAGGGCGATAACGCTATTGAACTCTAGAAATAATTTGTGACAGTTTGCCATACTACCCTCCAATAATGTACTGCTTAGGTAACTCAAAAAAGTTAATAACTTCTTGTTTTTTACTCCACTGAAGTGCTTGATCTTTGCCCATTTGAGACATTAAGTTTAATGCTTCGTTTGATGTGTTATCTAAGTCGATAATCGATGAATGTTGTGGAGATAAGGGGGCACCGGGAATTCGCACATAATCAAACGGGGAACCGCAATACTTTGCTAGATTTTCCGCAAAGTAATTCGTAAGATACGCCTGACCCTCAAAAAACGTACTAATTAAGTCCGTGTTCCAGTCGATAACTGAACGACGGGGTTTATTAATAAATCGTCTACCAGGATTTGGCTCTAGAGAACTAATAGACATTACCATCAATTTTTGAAATCCTTTCCCATTGCCGACGAAGTAACGAAGTGCCTCTAACACACCAACTAGAGTCGGATTGTTTGCACATGTTCCACCGTCAATAAATTGTTTGTGATCGTAAGTATCGATGGTGACGATCGGCAGGTATGTAGGTGCAGCACTTGTTGCAAGAGCTATATCAACATATTTCGTTTTATTATCCCTAGATAAATCACCTTCGTTATGATCGTACTTAAAAATAAAGGGTCTACCATCAGTCAGAGAAAACACAGGGATACACAATAAACAGCGAGAGTCCGCAAGGGTTCGCTCTCCGAACATCTCTTCTAACGCTCTCCTTAACTTTTGGTTGTCATACTTACTATGAAAAAATAATTGTTTAAGCGAACTTAGCCAACTATTTCTCTGGGGAAAAATTTCTTTACCTCGTTTGCAATAAAAATCGCTAATTTGCTGAACAGGTATATGGAGTGAAAGCCCCAGAGCAATTAAGCCTCCCGTTGAAGTGCCACAAATTAGGTCGAAGTACTCAGCAATGTGACACTCAAACTTATCCTCAAAATGCTCTAAGATTCTGGACGAATATAAGCCTTTAATTCCCCCTCCATCTATTGATAGAACTTTAAATACTTGTGATTCTGGAGCATCCAGGGCAGGACAATTAACCATATCTATGTATTGGTAGCTGAAGCAAAGCAATTGCTCATATAGCGTATACGCTGAAATTTGAGCGCCATCTTTTGTATTTACGACATTGTAGCAATTGCCTATAGTACGTGTGGATCAGTTGAGAGGTGGGGATAACCGTACTTGCTTGCTTGATGAAATCTAGAGGATCTTCGTAACGGCAAGACCGATACCATTGGAGCCTTATTGGTGGCGATCTCCTCAATGCGCCTAACCACAGCAGGTTTAGTTGTCCCCAAAGAGCATTTAGTTTCGGGTGTGGTCAAAAGTAGTTGTTTGTGTTTGAATATGTAGAAAGTCAATTGTGGGGTAGCCCTCTGGGCTGCCTTGGAGTAAGCCGCTACTATTGAGAAGATAAAATTCTCAACTGTTTTTGACCACACCCTTTAGTTTCTTGCGATCGCGGTTCATTCTGGCGTGAGGGTGAGGCCGCGATAGACCTGCTCGACGGGAAAACTGAGGTTAATACTTTTGAGTTCTATAGTGTCTCCTTCTTGGTAATTAACGATCGTCCATTCACCTGCATCGTTTTTGTGATACAAATCCATATGAACTACGGCTAACCGCTACGCTGAGTTAGCCGTTTCTGACACTTCAACGCCCCTAGTTGCTTCATGCTGACCCATGAAGTAGAGCTAGGCGACTCTGCGTCTGGAGAGGCCAGTTCCTGACCCCTTGCCCAGGTTAAAATTACTTGAGCTGCATTAACGTCTCGGTCTTCGCAATGCCTACAATGTTGGCAATTATGTACTCTGTCGCTCAAGGTTTTTGGAGTAATTTCCCAGCATTTAGCGCATCGTTGGGTAGGCTTTAATTTTTGTGTTGGAGCTTCTAAATATACTCCGACCGCCTCATCCACCTTGTACTTAATAGCATCTTTAGTCATGCCAATCGCCACATCTAATAGGGAGCGATTAAGACCTGCTTTTTGACGTTTTCTTTTCCCCTTTCCTTTCCTGGTCATGCCCTTTAGATTTAATTTCTCGGTGGCAACCAAGCTATTATCGCTGACTATTTGTGCTGCCACCTTATGAGACCAATCATGCCGCTGGTTAGCGACTTGGCGATTGACTTTACGGATTTGAGACTGAGTTTTTTTCCACCTACGAGAAGCTTTAGTTTTTCTTTTTTCAGGACGGCGCTTTCTTCTTAGCTGTTTTGATAGTTCCTTGATCTTCTCAGCAGCCTTAGCCTGGAATTTTGGAGCTTCTATAAATTCTCCATCTGAGGTAGCTATAGCTACCTTACAACCAAAATCTAGCCCGATAGCTCCTTGCCCTGCATGTCTTTCTGGAACACAATTAACTGTTATAGATGCATACCATTGATTATTACTCCAAATTATAGTACAAGTAGTCGGGTTTCCCCAGGTTCTAGCCTTGCCACGCATAGGGATTGATAGCTTTAAATCTCTAAGTTCTAGATGACCGTTGACCCCCATATTACTGTGGACTTTCCATCCAGCTTTATCAGGATAAGTCCAACCCCTATAACGTCTTTTTGCTTTAAATCTGGGATACTTAGCCAAGCCTTTAAAAAAGCGCTGATAAGCAAAATCTACTCTTTTAAAAGTTGCTTGCAATGTATGAGAACCAAGCCCTTTATATTCCGGCCAAACTTCCTTGAATCCCGGCAATGAATTCTGCTGCTCGAAGTAATCGACCCCATGCCCAAAGCGTTTATATTGCGTCCTGCGATTAGCTATAGCAGCATTATATAAATCGCAGTGCATCCTACGCGCTAAATGTAATTTACGCTCTGCTTGGACACTTGGATAAAGTCGATAAGTGATTCTTCGAGTTGCCACTTGGTCAAAGAGAATTAACTGGTATTAATATATTTATATTAATACATTAACTGTAGTTTGTCAAGATGGCCCCAAGGAAAGGTTCTCACAGTGTTTTTAGCGTGCGATTGCACTTTGTTTTCGTTACTCACTACCGAAGGAAAGCAATCAATGCTCCCATGTTGAAACCCATAGGGGAAATGTGTGAGCAGGTTTGCCGCAAAATGGATTGTGAATTGTTGGAGTTTTCAGGAGAAGCTGACCACGTTCATCTTTTAGTTGATTTCCATCCCAAGAATTCTATTTCTGCTGTTGCTGGCTCTTTAAAAGCAGCCACTGCTAGAACAATGAAACGCACATTTCCTGCTGAAGTTAGCAAGTTTTATTGGGGAACTACTTCTTTTTGGTCCAAATCTTATTATGTCGCGAATAGCGGCGGAGCGCCAATCGAAAAGTTACGCCAGTATATTAATTCCCAGAACAAGCCGTCCGCTTAGTTGGAGAAAATAGGGGTATCGAACCCCTATTTTCTCCACGCTATCCTTCCCCACCCCGCTGCGCTGAGGGTGGGGACTGCCGCGCATTCATTCGATACGGGTAGAGCTAACTAATAAATAGTCTTTTAAAGCTGGGTTTGTGCGATACCTTCTAAACTTGCCACCTCTGTCGTAGGCTTCAGTGCTATCTGACAAGACCTCAACAATTAAACATGGATAGGTAAAATAGTCGGGGCTGTTTTGGTCGCGATGGTCGCAGGTTACGCTAGCATCTGGATAGGTATAGTTATTAGTTTCCACAATATTAACCTTGATGTCAGAGTTGCCAGTTATACAACCACTACCCTCTAAATGAGCGTCGAACATGGCGGTAAACCGGATGGCAATGCGGCCATGATTGACGGTATCGCCACTCATGGCGTAGACCTGCCCCTCAATATATTCATGTTTTTCCAGTTGTTTTTCTTCCCAAAGGAAATACTCTTCAGGGGTCAACTGTGGGGAATTGTCTTTTGCTGCGATCGTCATGTTTGTTAATTATACTGGTTAATATTTTAATATTGCCTATTATATTTTAAATTAAATATGACTTTTGATTCTAAAACTATCGCTCTTGTAGATCCTCGTTGGAACGGTCATCATCCAACTTATATGAAGCTTTTTACTCTGCTCTTGCTTCAAAAAGGCTATCGGGTAATGGTTTTTTGTCCCCAGCCCCAAGAAGTAACTAACTGGATAACTAGCAATTATCCCCAGCAAGTCCGACTACTTAACGCTTTTACTCTAGGAGAACCAAAACCGATTCAATGGAATATTCCTGGTATGAGAGCAACCTACCCTACTTTAGCTCGATGGTATCTCACTGCTAAAGCCATCAAGGAGACATCGTCAGCAATGGGAGTAAAACCAGATTTAGTGTTTTTCTGTTGGCTAGATGGTTACTTGTACTGGGGGTACTCCTTCCTAATCGCCCATCTTATCTATCTTTTAGCTAATATGCTTTTTCCCTATCAATGGTCTGGCCTTCATCTTCATCCCTACCCCGTCCAGACCCCTGTTCCTTGCAATCCTCATAAAATGTTAGAATCTAAATACTGCCAATCAATTGCAGTTCTTGAGGAAAGCAGTGTGGCTAAATTGGAGCAAAGATTGAATGGTAAAAGAGTAGTTATATTTCCTGATATTGCTGATGAGGCTCCTCCCGATACTACATATCCTCTTATCAGCCAAATTACAAAAGTTGCCCGGAATAAAAAGAAAATTGGTTTATTGGGATATTTAGAACCAAGAAAAGGAATAATGACCCTTTTAGAAATAGCAGAACTCTCAATTAACCAAGAGTGGTTTTTTGTTGTTGCTGGGTGCTTAAAAGAAAGCAGTTTTTTTGCTGAAGAATTAGAAAGATTGAAAAAGAAAGTTAAGTCAAATCCACCAAATTGCTACTTTTACTTTGAGACAATTCCAGGAGAACCTCAATTTAACGCTTTGGTCAATGAATGCGATGTTTTGTTTGCAGCTTATGAAAACTTTGCCCACAGCAGCAATCTTCTCACAAAAGCTGCTATATTTAAAAAACCAGTGCTTGTTAGTCAAGGGTTTTCTATGGAAGCAAGGGTTAAGAAATTTCGCTTGGGATTGAGCGTGAAAGGAGAGGATATTCAAGAATATATTGATTCCCTTGCTTGTCTGCTAGATGAATCTAAATTTCTTGCTGAAGTAGGAGAACCTGATTTTGACGGCTATAAGTCTCGCCACTCAGTGGACCAACTGGATAGTGCATTGCGTGAAATTTTGAATAGTAAGAATTGATTCTGATGAATTACAACCAAAAAAAATTCCCCAAAGTAAGCATTTTAATCAATAATTATAATTATGCCTCTTTTCTCGCAGATGCGATTGATAGCGCTCTGAATCAAAGCTACACCAATATAGAAGTAATTGTAGTGGATGATGGCTCTACGGACGAGTCGCCAGCTATTATTTCTAGCTATGGAAATAATATAATCCCGGTTCTCAAAGAAAATGGCGGACAAGCTTCTGCATTTAATGCTGGGTTTGCTGCTAGTAGAGGAGAAATAATTTGTTTCTTAGATGCAGATGATTATTTTCTTCCCAACAAAGTAGAAGCTATTGTTGAATTATTTACCTGTTATCCCCTGGCTGAGTGGATTTTTCACGAACTTCAATATGTAGATAAATTTGGTAAAATATTAGATATTATCCATCAATCCAATTTGACAGAAACTAAGATGCTTGACCTCCGTGTAACTCTGATGAAGGGCAAGAAACTTCCTTATACAGTACCTTGTGGTTTATGCTTTAAACGCACTCTTCTCGAGAAAATTTTACCCATGCCAACAGCAAAGACAATTACAATAAGCGATAATTTCCTCAAATGTGCTGCACTTGCTCTATCCCCTGGCTTACACTGCACGGAAAAACTTGCTTGTCAGCGCATACACGATAGAAATGCTTACACATTTCGTCAAGACATCGAACCTCTCAGAGCTGAAATTGGCATTAAAACAGCATTCTATCTCAGACAAAAGTTACCCGACATAGCTCCATTCACAAATAAATTGTTTACTAATTTTTTTGGTAAACTGCTGGGATTAAGAGGGATAAAACAGGCTTTAGAACTGGATGAAGCTCGTTGGTATTTAGAAGCAAACTTTTCCCCTAGGAGTTGGTTGCGCTACGGACACCGGATATTATTTTTTTTGCTCAAGTCAATGTGGGATAAAAAGATAAAACCATAGTTTAACTCGTAGATAAATATTGGAGCTATAATGAAAATTGCTTTTTTATTACGTTCGTTTCCCTCCATATCCGAAACCTTTGTGCTCAACCAAATTACAGGGTTGATAGAACGAGGTCATTCTGTTGATATATACTCTATTTACTCGGGAGACTTACAAACAGTTCATCCCGATTTTAAGAAATATAATCTCTTGGAACGAACTTACTATCCTCCTCAAGTACCTTATCATCCTGTCTTGAGAATAATAAAGGCTTTTTATTTAATGATCGCCAACTATAAAAGATTGCCCCAATTGCTCCAATCTGTCAATATATTTAAATACGGTAGACAAGCAGCTTCATTATACTTGCTTTATTTAACAATCTTGTTCAAGGAAAAGAAAAGTTACGATGTTATTCACTGTCACTTTGGATTATGCGGTCTGATTGGGGTAGATTTGGTTAATTTACAACTATTAGAAGGCAAAATCCTGACATCATTTCATGGTAGCGATGTAAATACATACCCTCGTCAGCACGGAGATAATATCTACGATAGATTATTTAAACAAGGATATTTGTACAGTTTTAATAGTGATTTTACAGCCAGACAATTAGCTCGTCTACAATGTCCCAAAGAGAAAATGATTAAGCTATCGATTGGAGTAAATCTTGTGAAATATTCTTTCAAAGCAAGAACTATTTCTACTAAGGAAACGGTAAAAATATTGACAGTTGCTCGGTTAGTAGAGTGTAAAGGGATTGAATATTCAATTAGAGCTATTGCCAAGATTATCTCAAATTTTCCTAATCTTTGTTATCAAATTGTTGGTGACGGTCCACTAAGTAAATCGCTTAAATATCTGATCGAAGAACTTGAGTTAGGACAACAGGTGAAACTATTAGGAGCGAAAAGTCAGGATGAAGTGCAGCAGCTATATGCCAGCTCTCAGATTTTCATTCTCTCTAGTGTAACTGCTGCTGATGGCAGTCAAGAAGGTCAGGGTTTAGTGTTGCAAGAAGCTCAGGCTGTTGGTCTACCAGTTATATCTACTTCAGTAGGGGGTATTCCCGAAGGTGTCTTGGACGGGAAATCGGCCTTTTTAGTACCGGAGCGAGATGTAGAAGCATTGGCAGAAAGATTAGAATATTTACTCAATCGCCCTGAGATTTGGGCTGAAATGGGAAAAGCAGGAAGGGCGCATGTAGAAGCTAAATACGATCTTAAGCATCTCAACGATCGCCTGGTTGCTATTTACCAAGGATTGCTCGCAAACTAAGAATAGGAGTAAGTTCGATGGTCGATAACCTGCCTTCTATTCTGATGCTGCATAACCGCTACCAATATGCTGGTGGTGAGGATAAATCAACCGAGACAGAAGTATATTTACTTCGTCAGGCTGGACATCGGGTCACCTTGTTTGAGGAAGACAACCATCGCATTAAAGGATTTTCTCAGCTAGAAAAGTTACAGCTTTTCTTTTCTACCGCTTGGAATCCTCAAACTTACGGACAAATGCGATCGCGCCTCCAAGAAATAAAGCCCGATTTACTCCACGTGCAAAACTTTTTTCCCCTATTTTCTCCCTCAGTTCATGCTGCAGTTAAATCTCTCCACATTCCCACTATTCAGCATTTACGCAATTTCCGTCTGGGCTGTTTGAATGCTTATTTATTTAGAGAAGGTAAAATTTGCGAGGCTTGCCTAGGTAGGAATCCCTGGCGCGGCGTTGTTTACGGTTGCTATCGGGACTCTCGGCCCGCATCTTTGGCAGTTTGGAATATGATAACCTATAATCGCTGGCGCGGCACTTGGTTGCGAGATGTGGATGGTTTTATCGCTCCCAGTAGGTTTGCGGCAAATAAGTTAGTGGAAATAGGAATTCCCGGCCATCGCCTTTACGTTAAACCCAACGTCACTACCGACCCATTGGGAGATAAACCCATTTCTCCCCTTCCTTCTGCCCCTACATTTTTGTTTCTCGGTCGCCTCTCGCCGGAAAAAGGAGTAATGACCTTATTCAAAGCATGGGAAATCTTAGCAGAACCCTCTTGGCAATTGAAAATTGTGGGTGACGGACCGCAAAAGTTGGAGTTGGAGCAATTTGTTCAAGAACGGCAGTTAACTAATGTTGATTTTCTCGGGTATCAAGGTGCAGATGGGGTGTTAAAAGCCATTGAAAATGCTACTGCGGTGGTAGTTCCATCTCAATGGTACGAAACCTTTGGGCGAGTGGTTATTGAAGCCTTTGCTTGCGGTCGCGGGGTGCTGGTTTCGGACCTGGGAGCCTTGGCTGAGTTGGTTGAAGAAGGGGAAACTGGTTTCTTGGTTTCGGCCTCAGATCCTCATGCTTGGGGGTCAAGATTAAAATGGTGCGGCGATCGCCCTCAACAAATGGCTCGTATGGGTAAAAAATGCCGTCAAGTTTATTTAGACAATTATACCCCAGCCGTTAACTATCAACAGATGATGGAAATCTATCAGCAGTTGACAATTGATGATTAATTTCAATAGAGAAGACCGGAAACAACTAATTACTTTACTTCGAGATTTACCAGAATTGGCAAACGAGCGATCGCGTTTCCAAATCCTATTAAGGGGGGAGCCTGGAAAGCTATTAGCTTGTAGGTTGGGTTGAGGCAACGAAACCCAACACAACTTAGCGCTGTTGGGTTTCTAATTTTGTGCAATAGATTCCAGCCCAGAAACCGGGTTTCTTCTCTTATTTTAGGAATTAACACCTTGCTAATGAGTTTTAAAACTAAATCGTCTTTTCTTATTGTAGCCAAAAGGTTCGGTGTTGGGTTTCGCTATCGCTCAACCCAACCTACAATTACAAAAAATGTGGATTGGATTTCAGCCAAGAAACCGGGTTTCTCTCATTGTTTTAAGGATTAACGTTCAAACTTGGGAAAGAAACCCGGTTTCTCAATCTACGAGATAACCCCAATCTATTCTACAAAATACTCAAACGCAAGATATTCACAAAGCAAAGGAATATTGGAAAGATTATGAAAAGCGTGAAAATGCCAACCAATGATAGCTATCGCGAGTTTTTGATTGAAAGGTTAAAAAATTCCGAACATGCTGCTGGCTTTCTTGAAGCTATTTTGGAAGAAGAAGAACCGGAACCAGAACTGCTGCGAAATGCCTTGAGAAAAGTTGTTGAGGCTTATGAGAGAATGAATAAGCTTTCAGAATTAGGGAACCAAAAACATCAGCAACTAGATCGCCTGCTAACACAAAGTGGTTGTACCGAAATTTATGCTTTTGTAGAACTATTGGATGTACTAGGATTTCGAGTGGTTATTTCCGAGAAATACTAGAATTCTAAACCATCTTTAGGCTTCTGTAATCGATACAAAGCCTAAAATTCAGTAGTTTCATTGATAAAACGAATCTAAAATATCCTCAGGTAAAGAGTCATTGAAATCATCGGGAACGGCGAACTCACCTTGAGCAAGTCCTACAGGACGAGTTTTATTCTCTTCACTTAAAATCTGGCAAATTATTTCAATTTCAGCATTGGCTAAAGGTTTCGATTCATCTAATTCTTGGTTATTTTTAATTAAATATTGCCATTTATCCATCGCTTGTTCTCTGTCTTCTGTTTTGACAGTTAATTCATCTGGTAATTGTGTAGAATTCATGGTTTGACCTCCATTGGAAATTATATACCATATGGATTAGATTTCAGCCCAGAAACCGGGTTTCTCAATCCACGGGATAACCTCAATTTATACTACATATAAAATTGAAAATTTTTGCTACAAATAGGGTTTATGCCTTTAAAAAGGGAGACCTTATAGGCTCCCCCCTTATTAAGGGGGGCTGGGGGGGATCCTCCCGATTTTGAGCTTTTACAAAAGATATAATACTTATAATAATTCTGAAT
>JH610521.1 GCA_000252485.1 Prochloron didemni P4-Papua_New_Guinea
CTATTGTTAAAAATAGCATGGATTTGCAAACACTGTTGAGATAGAATATGGTGGTTTGTAAATTTTATGAGGATGCTAAGTGGAATGATTAATCGCCCCAATTTCAAGCCTTGCTACCATGTTGAGGGGATCGCTCCGGACAAGGTTCTATTTCTTTCCGAGAGAGGCGTATCTTGGCTAGATAATCATCTCTACTATTTGATGGTGTCCTTAGTGGATGGCGATCGCACAACCGAAGAGATCTTTGAACTACTTCAACAGCATCTGCTGGAGGGCCAAATATTTGCCGAAGATTCCCGAATTGAGTTTCAGCAAGTCCTGGATATGAGCATGAGGATTCAAAGATCTCTATTTCAGCTGGAGAGGCAGGGGTATCTGGTGGAGAAAAGTCAGGTATTACCCCCACAAGCAACAATTTTTTGTAACCACCTCAATATTTCTCCTACTTTAGCCTATGAGCGACTGCAGTCAACTAAGGTAGTAGTGAAAACAATTGGTTCAGTGCCAACGGAAAGCCTAATCAATCTTTTGAATTCTCTATCCATCCAGGTAGCTGCTGAGGGTGATTTAAGGGTGTGGTCAAAACCCGTTGGTGAAACAGGATCCCCC
>JH610522.1 GCA_000252485.1 Prochloron didemni P4-Papua_New_Guinea
TGTATTTGCAAAACTTACACCTGCGTTCATTTCGTAATTACCTGGATACCAAGGTGGAGTTTGAGGCTCAAAAAACTATTTTATTGGGGAATAATGCTCAAGGGAAGTCAAATCTGCTGGAAGCAGTAGAGTTGCTGTCTATTTTGAAAAGCCATCGTGCAAACCGCGATCGCGAGCTAGTTTTGGAGGGAACAAATAGCGGTCAAGTTTTTGCTACGATCCAAGGTGCTTACAGCAAAGCAGAGCTAGGTCTAATTTTTAGGAAGCAAGGACGACGTACTGTTCTCCTCAATGGAGAATCTTTGCGCCGTCATCTGGACTTTCTGGGAGTTCTGAATGCGGTTCAATTTTCTAGTGTGGATTTAGAATTAGTACGGGGAGCGCCGGAATGTCGTCGTAATTGGTTGGATGCTTTGATAATACAGCTAGAACCAATTTACGCTTATATTTTACATCAATATTATAAAGTTTTGCGTCAGCGCAATGCTCTATTGAAGGGAATGCGCAAGGGAGAGTCCTTATCAGAAATTCGCTCTAGTGAAGCAACCCAATTAAAGCTGTGGAATGAACAATTGGCGGAGAATGGTTCTCGGGTGACGAGACGACGAGCTAGGGTAATAGCAAGATTGGCTCCTCTTGCTGAAGCATGGCATGCTGGAATTAGTGGCAAAACGGAAATATTGACTATTAAATACGCTCCTAATGTAATTTGGTCTGAGGATGATCCGGACAAAGTAAAGCAAGCTTTTTTTTGCGCAAATAGAAGAACGGCGGATGGTGGAAATGCAGCAGGGGAAGACGGTGGTTGGTCCCCATCGGGATGAGGTAGAATTGACTATTAACGATACTCTGGCTAGGTCTTACGGTTCTCAAGGACAGCAGCGTACGCTGGTGCTGGCATTAAAAATGGCGGAGTTAAATTTGATTGAGGAAGTAGTGGGAGAACCGCCTTTGTTATTATTAGATGATGTTTTAGCGGAACTTGACCCTAATCGTCAGAATCAGCTTTTGGATACTATCGGTGATCGCTTTCAAACTCTGATTACTACTACTCATCTTAGTTCTTTCGATGCTAAATGGTTGGAGGATTCGCAAGTTCTCTTTGTTGAGGGGGGGAAGATTAGTAGTTGTTAGGAAAAAAATCTCTGAAAAGCTTTTCTACAAAATAAGGAATCAGGGGGCGATCGCTCTTTAGTTGAAAGCTTAAAGAGCTTATCATCAAACCTTTAGACGATTATTTGAAGAAGTCTCACACCCAATTAACAATTATGATGTGAGACTTCTTGGCATTCAGCTAATTTATAATTGAATCGGTTTCAACCCCATTCCCGGATCCTGAGGTAAATCCAAGCTAGCTTCCTCATTGTGAGAATTGCTTGGCGGTGGTGGTAAGTTAGGAGTTTGTGGTACGGGGTTGAAGTCAGTGGAATGGGGTGTAGGTTCAGAAGTAGGGGCTAGAGGAGAAGAAGTTGAAGGCCCATCATGGAAAGACCTATGAGAATCACCACCAATCCAAGTTTCTAACTCTCTACCGTATTTTCTTAAGAGCAAAGCCACCACATGACGAGGAGTCAAACCAGTTATTTCACACAACCGTTCGACAATTTCAATGCTTTCCCCAGTCAGGGTGACTTGCTTCTTTTTTTTCATAGTAACATCCCCATCACGCTACAAACTTGAGGTTGTTCGGCAATTTTGAATCGTCCTTGAGTTTGTTCTACTAAGGGGGTAGCCAAACTGGCAGAACCGCCAACAATTAGGACTTCCCCCAAGCCAGCTAACCATTGAGCCCAGCTAATCTTCAATTTGTTGCGAATATCAGCAAGCCATTTGGAAACGTAATTAGGAAATCTATCGGCAAAACTAATTCCGGTACTGCCATAACTCAGAGAGCCATCGGCAATGGCATCCATAATCAAACTTAGGTCTGGGGTAGTGTCCTGAGCCATCAAACTGGGATGCTTAGAAATAATTTGCGCTAGTCGATAGGTTCCTTCGACAATTACTCTGGACTCCCGAATCAAAGTACCGTTTTTGGTATAGAGTTGTCCAATTCCGGTTTTCCCACCCAAGTCCAAAATGCCATTAATCCGTGCATATCTAAATAGCTTATTGGACAATGCCCACTTGAAAGCCCCGAGAGTTTCTGGTTGCACTTCTAGATTGGCAATATTCACAGTCATAGTTTGACCGTTGCGGATAATATTGTGAGTCCCTTTGAGCCCTTCCACCATAGCTTTGACTTTCTCAGTCTGCAAATCGTTGGGCAAACAGCAGACGAGACGGCTAACATTTATGCTATTGACCCCAGCTAAGTTTTGAATCATGGCTAAAAACAGCTTGGGAGCTAAAAAAGCTTTATCTAACTCAAACGTAGGAGTTCCCCCTAAATCTTGAGCCACTGTTCCTACAGACCAGGATTCACCTACTAAGTTTGGGTTATCTCCTCGCAAGTACTTAACCACAATAGAATTGCTATCCAATTGGGGATTATCCCATTCTTCTAAATCTTTGTGCCATGATGGGAGAGTTTTTACTTGACCATCGCTGGTACAGTATTTAATCGTTCTGTTGCCCACATCCACTGCTATCTCTAAGCCTGAGTTTAGACTTTTTGATTCTGCTGGTAGGTTTTGTCTGCTTTCTCTCATGTAGGCACTTTTCTGGGTTTGGCTGTTAGTCATTATAATTTAGATCTGCTCCACTAGTTTAAGTGGTTGATTCTTAATCTTGATTCATTCTTGACTTTTCCCGTGGCTTGAGACTTCTAGATTCTAAGGGGACGCTATGAGTTTGACTCAAGCCACACACTTAGCTTTCACTAGATTTTACTCGTAGTGGGAACAGTCAGCATGACATACTGATGATAAACACCATTTGGGTTGGGCTTACATTCAATTTTGATTTTTGCTCGCCTTTTCAAGGATTATCTCATATGATGGCGTTGCATTAGAGCGAGAAGATATAAGGTTTGGCAGAAAAATATTTTGATTGGTTGGAGATTTTAGAAGCTATTTCGGCGATCGCCTTTATCAGCAAACCCTATATAGCAGTGGACAGTTGATAGTGGACAGTTGATAGTTATACAGCAACCTGCGGTTGCTCTCTCTCAATACTAAACACTTTCATGGGCTGGTATATATAGCAATTCTCATAGCTATGAAGTACACAATTTCGGGATTTTAGGGAACAGTGACCCACCCCTAACCCCTCCCAGGAGGGGAAACCTAACCCCTCCCAGGAGGGGAATTGAGGTACAGAGAAATAGGTTTTGAGGCAGGAGATAGGTGTATAGGTGTACCTCATGAATCCAAGAAACGCTATAGATGTACCTCATGAGTCCAAGAAATGCTATATCACTATTTGAACAACAAGTCATATATCCTTCCTCAAGGATAGAGGATTATGGAATGGGCCAAAAGTAGCAAAAAAAATTTCAGAGTTAGTGGGTCGTCCTGTTTCAAGACAAAGAAGTTGGAAATATTTGAAAAATCAGTCAATACAAAAAGCAAGATGCCAAGTCACAGGCATCTTGCCTGTGCCACGGTGACAGCTTTTATAAGCTATAAAATCAAACTGTATCATCATTTTTCAGTCAATACAAACAACCAACAACATCAATTTTCATCTGCGTTTATCTGTGTTCATCTGCGGTTAAACACTCTCACTCACGCTAGTAAAATTAAAAGCACTCACCCGCATTCCAGGAACTACTGTATTCCCAAAACGCTGCACTTCGCTAACAGCTTCTACATTCTTCAACATCTCCTCCAAATTTTGATTGAAACGGAAATTCTTAATGGGATAAGCAATCTTCCCATCTTCAATCCAAAAAGTACCATCTCTGGTCATTCCCGTTACTTCCAAAGTGCGAGGGTTGACAAAATTGACGTACCAAGCTCGACTAATAAGAATTCCCCGTTCCATTCCCTCTATTAAATCGGTTAAACTTTGCTCGGAACCCCTCATGACGATGGGATACATTCTCCCTGTTGCTTCTTTACCCTGTTGCTGGGCCCAATAACGACTGTAAGAGAGAGTTTGGGGAATACCATCTTTAATCAATTCTAGGTTGTGATTGGCCATGCCATCCCCAAAAAAGGTTTCCAGTTGTAATAAAGGATGAGCGGCGTTTCTTTGCACTTGTACTAGGGGAGAAAACATGGATTCTCCCACTCGGTTTCCTATGGATTGACCATGGTCATCGGTGCGAGACATGAAAGAACGGCCTTCATCTGCAGCCCGAGCATCTAAACTCCAAATTAGGTAAGGAAGCAAACTTTGGGCCGCTGCTGCATCCAAAACTACGGGATAGGTTTCTGGTTCTATCTCCTTGGGATTGCGACTCATTTTCGCCTGTTCTATGACCTTCTGGGTCATCTCTTCTAAAGGTAATTGAGACTGTCCCCAAGCAGTGCGCTCAGTCCAACTGGAACCGCTGTCAATTTTGGCGGTATAGCTAAAATCTGCCTCTGTACCGCAATTGTAAGCCCGCAGTCCGTTGCTATTGCCTACAGCCATGGCTGAGGTGCTGGTACTGAGAGTGCCGGAACCGTTCACTCCTGCATTACGAGATAGGGAACACACCAGGCTCACTAGTTCTCCCCTAGCTAAGGGGGAAAGACTGGCGGTGGCTGGGTCGAAAGCGGGAGTACGGTTGGGGTAGGTTTGGGGTTCTAGTAAGGGAACCCACTCCGGATCTTCTGGAGCAAAACGCGCTAGAGTTTGCGATCGCCCTACGGTTTCTGCGATCGCGTCCGGGTCCAGTTCCGTAGTAGAAGCGGAACCGGAGCGCTTGCCAAAATAGCTAGTAACGGTTATTTGGAAGCGATTCCTGCTGATATTTTGACTAATTTGGTTTTCCGAGAAGCGACTGAGGGCTGATTCGCTGGTATTGATACTGACAAAGACCGAATCTGCGGCGGATTGTTTGATTACTGATTCAATTAAAGAAAGAGCTTGGTTTTCTGTTAATAGTTGTGGTGTTGCAGTTGCTACAGTCATAGTTGTTTGTTGTTTGTTGTTTGTTGTTTGTTGTTTGTTGTTGGTTGTTTGTTGTTTGTTGTTTGTTGTTTGTTGTTTGTTGTTGTAAAAAAAAGAATAGATTCACGATTCGCTCAAAAGAAACCAGCTTTCTCCTATTTCTCCTATTATATCAAATACGTTTAGATTTGCTACTATCCCCCTAAATCCCCCTTAATAAGGGGACTTTTCTTCT
>JH610523.1 GCA_000252485.1 Prochloron didemni P4-Papua_New_Guinea
CTTTTAAATACTAATTATTTATTTAAGTAACTCATCAATAACATCTGTGTTTATCTGCGTTCATCGTTCGACAGAGGGTCGTCGAAGTCTGTGGTTCCCAACTATCCAAAGCTAGTTGCTGAATCACTCGCCAAGGTTGGTTATTTTCTCTGGCAATTTTGGCGCAATCTTCATATTCTGGCTGAAGGTTAATTATCTCTTCCTCTAACCTAGCAACTTTAACTCTAATTATACCGTAACTAGTATTAACTTCCTCAATCTCTCGATCTAAAATAGTTCGAGCTTGAAGAGTTTTCCTAATCCCTAAAGTAGTAGTTTCCCGAAAGATAATGGTTTCGCAATCTTTTACTTTCTCGGGAGAGCAAATAACCGTCAATAAAATACCGGAGCGCCATTTTTTCATCCCTATGGCCTGAGTAAAGACATCCAGCGCTCCCCCTTGTAATAATTGCTCGCAAGTGTAGGCTATAATCTGAGGGGAAGCATCGTCTATTTGAGTCTCCAACACTGCAATAGTTTCTTCCCTACTTTGTTCTACTCTTTCCCCTAACCACAGTCTCAACAGGTTGGGAAGGGGGAGTTCCTTGTCTCCAGCCCCGAAACCGATGCTCTTGATTTTCATGGGAGGTGGGGGACCGAAACTGTGAGCGAGGGAAACGGCGATGGCGGCACCGGTAGGAGTCACTAACTCCGATTCAATGCCGTTGCTATAAACTGGTACTTCTCGACTTTGCCACAACTGCAACACTGCAGGAACGGGGACTGGTAACCGTCCGTGAGCGGCCTTCACCGTTCCTCCACCGGTAGGGAGAGGAGAACAGTGCAACTCTTGGATTCCTAGGTAATCCAAACCCAAACAAGTCCCTACAATATCCACAATAGCATCCACTGCTCCCACTTCGTGAAAGTGGACTTGCTCTGGGGGGACACCATGTACCGCTCCTTCAGCTATGGCCAGTTGGCGAAATACCTGTAAACTCCAAGCAGATGCTCTCTCAGATAAAGATGCTTTAGCAATTAGTTGCTCTATTTCCGGTAAATGTCTGTGACTGTGTTTGTGAGGAGTACTGTGATGCAAGAGATGAACCCGCACTTTAGTTGCTTGCTGGCCGTTGCGAGAGACTTTTTCTGCCGTCAGTTCATATTCCGATTCAATCCCTAGGGGTTTTAAAGCTGATTTCAAGTATTCTAAAGGAACGCCGGAATCTACTATGGCTCCCAGGCACATATCTCCCGCTATTCCCGTCGGACATTGTAAATAAGCAATTTGATTCATGTTGAGACTTTTTGATTATGGCTACTTACTACTCTATTCACCCCGAGAACCCCCAACAACGAGAGATTAACGAAATTACCAAGGCTTTGAAAAAAGGAGCTATTATGCTCTATCCTACCGATACAGTGTACGCGATCGGTTGCGATCTGAATGCAAAGTCGGCAGTGCAGCGAGTGCGACGACTGAAACAGCTAGCCAATGATAAACCTCTCACTTTTCTCTGTTCCGGTCTCGACCATATTGCCCAATATGCTTGGGTGACGGATCAAGCTTATCGGCTGATGAGACGTTTGGTTCCTGGTCCCTATACATTTTTACTCCCAGCTACCAAATTAGTTCCTAAGTTGGTGATGAATCCCAAGCGGAAAACCACTGGGATTCGGGTTCCCGATCGCCCTGTTTGTCAAGCATTATTACAAACCTTGGGCAATCCTATTATTTCTACTTCCGCTCATTTACCGGATGAAGAAGGGGAGTTTCCTACTATTGGCTTGGAACAAGTGGAGTTGTTCGATGCTTTAGATAAGTTGGTGGATATTATTATCGATACTGGTTCGGAGTTGGGGAACGAACTTTCTACTATTTTGGATTTTACTAGGGATGAACCGGTAGTAGTTCGGGAAGGTTTGGGTTGGGAAAATTTAACTAATTGGTTGACAGTTGCTTGATTAACAATTAACAATTAACAATTAACAATCAAGAATTGAAAATAATTAGCGATCGCCTGGGGTTTATTCCGGGTTTCTAAGCAAAATCTTGGGGTAGTCCCCATTTATATATTTGATATAAGAGCAACCAACCGGTTATTGTATCACTATCAACTGTCCACTCGACCGAATCTGAAAATTGACAACAAGCTAAGAACCAAGAGGAATAAGGCGAGTATAGTTTCTGCCATTTTTCGGGTCAACATTCGTCAATTCAAAATTCAAAAAGATGGCTATGACTAGGTTTCAGGCTTTATTAATGTCCTAACCTAAGTGCGTAGTGCTATACCACCCTGTTGCGATTCCGCGCGATTTTGTAAGGAGCCGCTTGGCGGTGCGCTAAATTTTGGCTTGTCAAGCTTCTTAAGATTGAATTAATTATTGCATGGCAAATTTAATCATTTGTTTGACTTTCTTTTCGCTTAACTGCTTTTAAAGCTTTACTCAAGTATAGTGGAACAAATAGTTATCATGTACAATCTACAGATTTTCTTCAGCAACTTTCAGAAAGCTTTATGTGGCGAGGGTTTTATATCAAATACGAAAATGTTTGCTATCCCCCTAAATCCCCCTTATCAAAGGGGGACTTTTAAGATAGAAGTGTTGTCTGATCTGAAAATGATTGTTTACTGTTATTGTATTTGTAGCGTTCTTTTTCAGATTAGTTTAGAAGCTTTGGGGAAGATGGTGCGCAATCTATAGTAGTTATAGCGCTGGTGACTTTACAAGGACTTAAGAATTAAAATAACCACAGAGACGCAGAGGACACAGAGTCCGAAAGAGAGAATGGATGCGGTCAAAAACAGTTGGGTAGAAGATCTAGTTTTTTCAGAAAATTGTAACTGCAGTCCGTCAGGAGACTATTGATACTGCTTTTGACCACAGCATCTATCGCTGTGGTGGGCAGTGCCGCACCCTACTAAAAAAGCTGGGCTTGTTGGGTTTCGTTACCTCAACCCAACCTACAATAGAACTACAATAGAACTAGGCAGCCCAGAGGGCTACCCCACGTCTATTACCCAACTACTTCATAACAACGATCGCAGATTGTGGGATGTTCGGGAAGACTGCCGACGGAAAGAGAATAATTCCAACAGCGATCGCACTTTTCTCCATCCGCTTTCACTACTCCCACACTGACCGTTTCCGACTGGCTCTGATACTCTAGCTTTTCGATTTCTACGACCCTATCTACTAACTCCACAGCAGAAGCTAAAAAGAAATAACGCAGTTCGTCTACTTGATTGCCAGTGGAACTATCTGCCAGATTGAAAGCTGCCAACCACTGACGCAACTCTGGATCGGGAAGGTATAACAACACCTTCCCATCTAAAGAAGAACCGATGGCCTTATCATTGCGACCCCGTTCCATTACCTTATTAATTTCCGTGCGAACCGATCGTAATTTAGTCCAAGAATCTTTCAATTCTGGCTTTTCCCAGTCCGACTCTATTTGTACCCAACCGGACTGGAACACGGATTTATAACCGGTGTCATAGGGAATAAATTGCCAAATATCCTCAGCCATGTGAGAGAGAACGGGGGCGATCGCCCGGGCCAAATTTTCAATTACTATTGCCAGTACGGTCTGACAACTGCGCCTTCTGGGTGCATCTGTTGCCGCAATATAAAGCCGGTCCTTAGCAATATCTAAATAGAAATTAGACAAATCTACAACACAAAAATTCTGCACTGTCTGAAAGAAACGGAAAAATTGGAAACTTTCAAACGCTTCCGTCATGTCAGCAAAAACTTCAGTACAGCGATGCAGCATGTACTTATCCAACTGAGGCAAATCGGCATAAGTAACGGCATCTTTTTCTGGTTCAAAATCAGCTAAATTGCCCAACAAAAATCGCGCCGTATTGCGAATTTTTCGATATACATCTGCCAACTGCTTGACAATATTTTGGCCGATACCAACGTCAGAAGAATAATCCACCGAAGACACCCACAAACGGAGTACGTCCGCACCGTAGGGAGGCTCTTTCTTCTGATTATTTCCCCCTTCAATAATTACCAACGGGTCCATCACATTGCCCAAAGACTTGCTCATTTTCCTGCCTTTTTCATCCAGCACAAAACCGTGAGTTAACACTGTTTTATAGGGAGCAATGCCATTGGTGGCTACACTAGTTAACAAACTGGATTGAAACCAACCCCGATGCTGGTCGGACCCTTCCAAATAGATATCCACCGGATATTTTAAGCCGTCCCGCTGGTTCGCTACTGCCGCCCAAGAAGAACCGGAATCGAACCAAACATCCATGGTATCCATTCCTTTGCGGTATTCCCTTCCGTTATTGCGGTATTGTTCTGGCAATAACTCTTCTGCAGAAAGCTCCCACCAAGCATCTGAACCCTTCTGAGCAATAATCCCTTCCACGTACTGGATAGTTTCTGCTGTCAGGAGCGGCTCATTAGTTTCCGTATCGTAGAACACCGGAATGGGCAACCCCCAATTGCGCTGACGGGAGATGCACCAATCAGAGCGATCCTTCACCATCCCTACAATGCGGTTTTGCCCTTGAGCTGGAATCCACTTCACGGAGGCGATGGCCTCCAAAGCTGCTTCCCGAAAGCCTTTGACGGAAGCAAACCACTGTTCCGTCGCTCTAAAGATAGTAGGTTTCTTGGTCCGCCAATCATACGGGTATTTGTGTACGTAAGCTTCTTGCTTCAGCAAGCACTTTTCTTCCTGCAGAGCCATAATAATAGCTTCGTTCCCATCTTTCAGTACGTTCAAGCCAGCAAATTTACCCGCTTCAGCAGTAAAATTCCCCTTATCGTCCACGGGAGAAAGAACGGGCAAACCGTAGCGCTGCCCTACACCGTAATCTTCTACCCCGTGACCAGGTGCGGTATGTACCAAACCAGTTCCCGATTCCGTCGTAACGTAATCTCCTCCAATCAGTACCTGGCTTTCCCGGTCAAACAGAGGATGCTTGTAAGTACAATGTTCTAAATCCTTCCCTGGAAGAGTTGCTTTAACAGTGAGATTGCAAGCAAAAGTTTCCCCCAACTTTTCCAGCAAATCCTCAGCCACAATTAAATGAGAATATTTCCCAATTTCCCCATCCAGTTCCACCACCGCGTAGGTTAAATCGGGATTAACTGCCACCGCTAAATTTCCCGGAATAGTCCAAGGAGTGGTAGTCCAAATGGCTACAGCTAAATCCGGTATAAAGGGCGCTAAAATCTCCTCAGCCTTAGTTCCCAATTGAGTCAACCCAAAAGCCACATAGATACTGGGGGAAGTATGACCTTCAGGATATTCCAACTCAGCCTCAGCCAGAGCAGTGCGGGAACTGGGGCTCCAGTGAACCGGTTTCAAACCTCGATAGATATAGCCCTTCAGGGCCATTTTGCCAAACACTGCAATTTGAGCTGCTTCGTACTCTGGGGCTAAAGTTAGATAAGGATTGTTCCAATCGCCCCAAATGCCAAAGCGTTGGAAACCTTCCCGTTGTTCCTCCATAGTTTGCCGGGCAAACTCGCTGGCTTTTTGCCGCAATTGCAGGGGTGAGAGGTTTTGCCGCTCCTTGGACTTCATTTTTTGCAGCACTTTCAATTCTATGGGCAAACCGTGACAGTCCCAACCGGGAACGTAGCGAACCTTATATCCTCGCAACAGTTTGTACTTATTGATAATATCCTTGAGAATTTTATTGAGGGCGTGACCCATGTGGAGGGAGCCGTTGGCATAGGGAGGACCGTCGTGCAAGACAAATGTCGAGCCTGGATTATCTTGTCCTAGTTGCTGGTAAATCTGATTTTCCTGCCAAAACTCTTGCAGTTCTGGTTCCCGCTTAACGGCATTGGCCCGCATGCTAAATTCAGTTTGGGGCAGATTAACGGTGTCTTTATAGCTCTTTGGTGCTGTCACGATTGAGTGGTACTGTACTGAAGTCTAATGGATAATTATAGCAGCGATGGGGTGGGTATAGCTTTAGGACTTACGTAAATAGCTCTCTTATTCCGGGTTTCTAATTTTAGGCAGTCTCTTCGTAGATCTCCGTCGCTTTTCTATATAGCATTTCTCATAGCTATGAAGTACACAATTTCGGGATTTTAGGGAACAGTGACCCACCCCTAACCCCTCCCAGGAGGGGAAAGGGGTGGGTGCCTCCCAGGAGGGGAATTGAGGTACAGAGAAATAGGTTTTGAAGCAGGAGGCAGGTGTATAGGTGTACCTCATGACCAAGGAACCCTATATTCTTTTTAACGGGTGTGGTCACAAGTAGAAGACGCGAGTTTTTTCGTAGGGTGGGCAGTGCCGCCACCTTATG
>JH610524.1 GCA_000252485.1 Prochloron didemni P4-Papua_New_Guinea
TATAGCACTACGCAAATACGTTAGGACAATTTTTGAAGGCAGCATCCACACATTCTCGCACTGTTCCAAACTCCTTTATTTTTTGCTTCATCCATGTCTTTAAGACAGACCACCAATGCTCTATTTTATTTAAATCTGGTGAATAAGATGGCAAATACCAAATTTCACATCCTGCTTCTTTTACCATTTCTTTTATACTTTCCCCCTTATGAAATGCAGCATTATCAATGACAATAATATCTCCTGGTTTTAATTTAGGTATTAAACTTTCTTTTAGCCAAGCTTCAAATAAATCTCTATTACACGCTCCTTCAAAAGTTAATGGAGCAAATAGCTTGTCTTCTTTTAACGCTGCAATCCAACTTACTCGTTCTGTTCTTTTGCCTGATTTTAGCCCATAACACCTTTCGCCCAGAGGGCTATAACCATAGGGATAGTCTTCTCGATTATCAAATCCTGCTTCATCTGTATATACTATCCTGTTTGAGTCTATTTTAGCTAGTTTTTTGATAAATTCTTCTCGTTTATCCTCATCTCTTTCTTGGTAGCCGTAAGTTTTTTTTTCGGGTGATACCTAAAGCCTTCAAGGTGTAGCTTACATTTTGTTGTGTGATGCTATCTCCCCACAGTTCAGCTATTTGCTGTTGTGTTTTATCCACCTGTTTAAGCACAAATTGACCAAACTTATCCAAATCTTTTATTTTTCGGTTTTGACCTTTTTGGTAGCCTGCGCACCGCTACGCGGATCTCTTCGAGATCGCAGAGAAATCTCCTGTTTCTTTTTCTCTTTTTAACCACAGATTTAGTGTGTTACGACTAATCCCAAATAACTTGCACACCTTAGTCTTACGTTCACCCCGTTTGGCAGCAGCGATCGCTTTACTCCTAAAATCATAGCTGTAAGCTCTTGGCATTTTCTTCTGGGTAAAAAAACGTGTTTCTTTTTCCTCTATTATGTCCTAACCTGTTTGCGTAGTGCTATAA
>JH610525.1 GCA_000252485.1 Prochloron didemni P4-Papua_New_Guinea
GGTTCTCAGCAACGGTCGGGAAATTTTGCTGGCTGGTGGGCGATTGTTGCGGGCTGGTGATAATCTGGTGGACGATTTATCGGGGGCTTTTGGCGGTCGCCGGCTGGCTACTCCCGATGGTCTTGGTGATGACTTTTTCCGTTCTGTTGGTGAAGAAGTCCCAAATGGGAAAGGGGGCAACAAATTTGCTGCATCTACTGGTGAAAGCATCAGTCCAGGTGGTATTCCTGATGGAGCAAACAGAGGAGTTGGCGGACCTATTACAGATCCATCAAGACTAATTGCACCAACAAGTCTTGATGACATTAGAACACTTAATCCTGCGAAAGTGGGTAATTTTAGTGATGTTACTGGAAGCACAGTTCAAGATGTTCTCCAAAGAATACCTGAAGATGCGACCATGCGAAAACTGACTCCTGTTGTTGGGGGTAGTCAAGTAGGAGTTGAATTCAAGTGGGTTGATAGTAACGGCGTAACTAACAGGCTCAGGATCCACGATGCAGATATAAGTGCACCTGCAGGGACAAATGCTGCATCAGGCTGGATTGTACGCCATCAAGTGGGAGGAAAATTCTTTGACCCTACAACAGGTACTTTGCGCCCCAGAAACGTCCACAAACCAGCTAGTCCTCATTTTGACCCAAATGCAGCTAATAATACCCACATACCAATACAAACCCCAGGACATACTATTATTTATCTGATGAGAAACTAGGAGAATAAAAATGATTAAGAAGATATTGAATGAAGTTAAAGATAAAAATGCAAAGGGAAGAGACTTAGGAATCGACAACTTGAGCACACTACTTGAGAATGGACAGCTATCGAATGTAGAGCAAATTCATGTTGTAGAAGAGTTGATAAACATTCTTCGCGACGAATCAGACTCAACAGTTATTGAGAGTATTTTTAACTTGCTTGAAATAGCATTTGAGAATGGTGTCTGCTCAGATGAAACAGTGGAGATTAGCACTGAGATGCTCAACATATTAGAACCAGGTAGTCTAGTACATGTAATTCCAATTATTGGCTGCTCTGAGCTAGAAAACAGGGAAGTATTGATAGAACCTTTTCTTTCCTCCAACAATTCCGCTGTTAAAAGCGCGGCTGAAGAAGCATTGCTAATGATTAAGAAATATCCTACCACAGCTTAGAAAACTGGCCAGCGATGTCTCTTTTGTTATGAACGACTAAACAGACTGGTGACAATCTGGTGGATGATTTATTGGGGGCTTTTGGTGGTCGCCGGTTGGCTACTCCCGATGGTCTTGGCGATCACTTGTTCCGTTCTGTTGATGAAGGCCCAAGTGGTAATGTAGATGGTGGATCTCTTAGTGACTTATTACCTACTTTTGGAACTCGTCCTAACTTTTCGGGTACCGTAAATAGTGCTGCAGAATTTACCGATGAGCAACTACAAGCAGCGGTAGACCTATTGCAAGATCAGTTGGAGCCATCAAGAAGAACGAGACGTTTTAGAGTCACTTCATTAACGTTAACTCCAGAGGGAAAAGTAGTTTTATCGTCTAATGGAAGGGCACCAAACTTTAGGCAAGTTGAATTAGCAGAGGAGATTTTTGGTGAGGTTGAAGTAGTAAGAGGGTTAAAAAGAAGTAATGCCCCTGGATCTAGAGGTGGAGATGCTGAAGCAAGAGGAATTAATTTTCTTGGCGATGTTCCAGAAGGCACTCGACAGGCAACTAGTCATTTTGCTTGTGATTTTTGTCACGCACGGCAACTTGATGCGAATATTAAGAATGTGACAGGTAGAGTAAAAGATCATGGTACTATGCAGAGACAACTTACTCATCTTAATGTTCCAATTCCACAAGTTAGGAAATAGTAGAAATGATAAATCAATTTCAAATTCAGGATGAACATGAGGCAAATGTATTTAGAATTGTTGCTGGTTTACCCAGGGAGGGTGTAATTGCTTTTGCACTGGCTTGCTGTTTAAGATTACTCTCCGTGTACAATCGCGCTAGCGAAGACCAGTCCTGGAGAAACTTAGAACAGCTCAATAGTATTTTGGGATCTTTAAGATTAGGGCTTATAAATGAGGTTCCATTCCCAAAGCATGTTGAACATGATCTCGATTCAGTGCTGCCAGACAACCCAAACTATGCATCTGACTATGCAGCTATTGACACTGTTGCGTGCATTGAAATGCTTCTTGATATGACTGACTCACTGAATGCCTTTTCAAGCAAGGGTGTTCAGCTGGCCACAGAAATTGCAAAAGCAAACTTCAATATTATTGCTGATATTGTATATTCAGCTACTGGACTACCAATGTCTTCTTCCAATAATTCTATCGTCTTGAAGCATGATCTTGTAATTGCGGAAAGACTGATGCAAAATAATGACTTAGAAATTCTGAGCACTCGTTGCGATAGCCAATCAATAGAACAAGTCCTTTCGCTAAACCAGAGATATGATATTACTGAAAAAGGATGGTTTATTAACTCCGATTGTGCTACGAAAAAATGATTGCTCAATACTGCGATCTTTAGCTACCTGGACAGTTTTAGTAGGTTGGGTTTCCCTATAGAGAAACCCGACACAAAGCGCTTAGATTTGGCAGAGCAATCATCTTACTATCCTCCTTTATTATTTCACCTTTTAGCTTCTCTGTCTGATAGTTGGGTCCGATTCATCATAGATTTCCAACTCAAACACAGCGATTTTAGGGAATTGGTGAAGGATATTGTTATCAATAATTGTTTTCTAGTCTCTAAGTCTGAGATAGGGGGTTCGCTCATGGCGAGTTAACAAACACCTTTTAACTTCATCATGAAAAATCATATCATATCCGATTGAATAGTTAGCTAAACTTGTAGAAGTTAAAATGCTCAGATTTATAAGGAAAAAATTGTTCACACATATTCTAATCATCCCCTCCAGATACAACGCCTAAAAATCTGCCTAGCTTAGGGTTTCATACCATTATTTTTCGGATTTATTAAGCTTCATTATGATAGTCCTGGGTACTCCTCTAGGCCAACTGCCTGGTTTCGCGGACCGCAAACGCTGCCACATTTCCTGGTGAGAGGGTGCCGTCACAAGATCCTGCAGCAGATCGA
>JH610526.1 GCA_000252485.1 Prochloron didemni P4-Papua_New_Guinea
AAATTCCAGACTGCTCTGACGACAGAGATGTATTGAAAAGTTACGAGTTATTAAACTCAGATTGTAGTTGTTGGATTTGTTGAAAAGAAAGTCCGGTAAATTGAGCGATTTGCTCAATAGGAATGCCACCGCGAAGCATATTCTGGGCCACTTCCTGCTTACCTTGTTGTTTGCCTCGCAGTTCGCCTCGTTGTTCGCCTCGCAGTTCGCCTCGTTGTTCGCCTCGCAGTTCGCCTCGCAGTTCAACTTCCTTTTCCCACTCTAAATAAGCTTGTGAGAGTGCCATATTAAACTCCCTGTTTGTTTGTTCCAGATCTGGATGGATTCGTTCGACGATTTTCCAACTAGATAATAATTGTAATGCGCCAGAGCGCAAGGGATCGTCCTGGGGCAAGGCCAGAACTTCTTGCGCTGCCTTGGCTTGGACTCTTCCTCTTCCCAGAAGTCGGAACCAGAGAGTTTCTGGTTCCACTGGAAGATGGTGAATGACGATAATCCCGGTGTGGAGTCCCGTGGCCAGCCCATAGACTCCTGGGGGCCAGCCTTGTTTGGGTTTAGCATTAAATTCTTCAAGATAGTTGTCACTAGCTGTGGGAGTGACAATCCACAGTTGCGGTTGGTCGGACTTGGTGAAGGCACGTTTTGCTCTTTTAGCTCTACGACGTAATTCTAAGAAGTACCAAATCCGTTTGAACATACAGACATTGGTGGCTTCAGCTGTGGGAGCGTTGCGATAGGTTTCCAAGATACACGGACGTTGGATGGCTCTGCCGAGCAATCCTAAACTCAGGGGATTACCTGTAGGGTTGGGGTTGGGAGTCACCACTACATCGATAAATAAAGATTCTCCAGGAACTTCTAGGGAAATCTCCACGCGACCTATATCCTCTCGAATGAGGTGGTCGTAGAGTTGCTTGGATAGGGAGTCGAATGGTTGAGTTGACAAGAATTTATTGGCTGGGTTGGTCAATTCAGATCC
>JH610527.1 GCA_000252485.1 Prochloron didemni P4-Papua_New_Guinea
ATAGCACTACGCATTTAGGTTAGGACATTAATAAAGCCTGAAACCTAGTCATAGCCTCTGAATGAATTTTGAATTTTGAATTTTGAATTTTGAATTGCGCGTAGCGCTATATCCGCCCATTGCAAATCGTCTAAAAAAAGGACGAGGGGGTGTTCGGGTTGGGTGAAGACTTTAATAAAAGATTGAAAAATTGAAAAACTAAGTTGAAGCGATTTTGCGTTTCTGCTGCATTTTTGGACATTAATTTGAGGGCGATCGCCGAAAGTGCTGGAGGAATATCTGGGTCGCACTCGTGAGGTGATCGCCAAAAGACCAGCGATAAAACCGACAGCTAATCGAAGCGCGATCGTCCTCTAACTGTATCTCCCCAACGTTGTAACTCGAAGGCTTCAGGCAGTCACAATAAACCTTGTTTTTTAGCCAATGTTGCTAGCTGTATAATTACAGTTGAGAAGTGTCCTTTATCCATCTCAACACAACCCACTCAAAATTGCAAGACCTTTTCCATTTTTTTTCCACTATCCTAACTCCGAGATGAAAAAGATGCACTCACCAACGGGAAACGGCGAGTCGTATCGAGGAATACGCTCGCCGTTGGTGGATTTGGGTTAGAAGTGGTGTTCAGAGAGTTGAGTTAGGAGAGGTAGGGGAGGAAGCGATGGATTTCCATCCTACACTCTTCCCTTTTTTTACGTTCCTGGCACACTTTCCACTAACTCGCTGAACGTTACCAGTTTTATGCCATTTTCTTTGCACATTTTTATCACCTCTCTGAGGGTGTTTGTCGCATTGACACCGCCATCTTCGTACTCCTCTGGGTGCATCATCACCACACTCCAGTTCTGGTTGTTGTTGCTACTTAACTGATCTTGGATTTCGGTAAAAATTTCCTCCGCTGATTGCATCTGGTAAGGACCGGTCCACCCTCCTGTAGATGCTCCGACTGGGAGATTCACTGGGGATTCTCCTGTGAATCCTCCTGGGTCCATACACCACTCTGGTGAGCACTGCGATGACATTATTGAGTATCCCTCTTGCAACATTGCTTCCTTGGTGTCTTCGTTGAAGTTGTTGAATGGCGGGATAAATGTCTTGGTATTCTTACTTGGAAATACCGTTTCAATTTTATCACGGCACAATTGCAGATCCTGTTCCTGCTCCTCTAAGGTCATACCGGTAAAATCCTCATGCTTCGTGCTATGGCAGGCTACTTCGCCTTTCTCTCCTAACATGTCCACATATTGTTTTACCTCATCCGCATGATCGTTCCATTCTTGAGCGAAAGTTTTTCCGATTATTCCGATTGTTAGACTTTCAGGACCTCCAGGGTATTCGGCAAACGTCTTTATTGGTGCTAACTGACCTTCCTCCCGCCAATAATCCTCTATGTCATCTAGCCTAAAGACAACCTTCGGTCTGACTATTTCCTCCTCCACCGTGGGGGGGTTGGTTGCTGCCTTCGCACTTTGGGGCATTCCCCATAACATTGTCACTGCCACAACGACCATTGCTAGCAGTTTTACCCAGCCCTTCGTCTTTGCTATTTGCATTTTATCCTCCAATAATTTGCTCTTATCCCTTCTTTTTCTAGAAGAAACTTCAAACTGTTCTATTTCATAATGGTCTCAAGCCCATAGCTTGCGAGCTTTTTTTCATCAAGCAAGTGTCTGGGCATAAGCAGCAAAGGCACAACGTTGTAACTTTAACGCTTCGGCAAAATCAAACTCCAGGATAGTCCGATCCTTCAGCCAGTGTTACCAGCAGTTTGAACGTCAGTTGCTCGCTGTATAATTACAGTCGAGAAGTGTTCTTTATCTATCTCAACACAACCGACTGAAAATTGCAAGGCCTTTTCCAAATTATTTTTTTTTCCAGCCTTATAAGCAAAACCACTGGACGATTCCTAAATGCAATTTCTGACTTTTTTCGTGATCGCTTTCTTCCCCATTGCTTCTCTCCCTTCTCCTTATCTCACTTAAGCAGGTCAAGCTATTGCGCTACAGTTTCGGGGAAAGGCGTGAGCCTGCACGAAAAATTCAATCAAGGAAAAAAGGAAAAGGGGTGATCGCTAATGGATTGCCCCTTTTCCTTCTGGAAACAGCGAGTCGCGTTGAGGAATGCGATCGCCTGCACAAAATCCTCATCTGAGACTTCTAGGGAATTGTCAATCGAAGCGGTTAGACTGAATCCAGGTTAAGCTACCCCCTTTTCTCCTCCAGAAACAGGTAACGCTCCAGCTTCTGAGTAGGAGAGAAGGGAGAGGCACAGTCAGACAATCACTACTGAATTTTTTGCCATGCTGCGTTACTGGCACGAAAAAGCCGCCTTTGGAGATAGGGAAAGTAAACTCTGGCAAAACTTGCGTTTAATACTCGTTTATTCTACTGAAGAATACCTGCCTTTGAAGACAAATCACTCGCCGTTCAATGTTGGATTTGTTCATAAGTTGCCATTCTTTACGCCGCTTCAGGTTGAAGAATTAGCTGGTCGCCATCGACTAGACCTGTCGGTGAAACAGATAGAGCAATTCATGGAATTAGTGGCAGGTCATCCCTATCTAGTGCGACTGGGATTTTATCATCTAGCTCAACAGACAGTCACCTGGGAAGAGTTGATCCAAACGGCAGCAACGGATACTGGCATCTATCACAATCACCTGCACCAACATCTGGCTAGCCTGCAAGGGGAGCCAGATTTAGCAGGGGCTTATAAAGAGGTATTGAAGGCTAACCAACCCATAGAGTTAGAGCAGCAATTAGCGTTTAAGTTGCACTGTCTGGGATTGGTGAATTTGCAAGGTTGTGTTGTGGTTTCTAGTTGTCAGTTATACACCGACTATTTTCGACACTTAAGCGTTGATTAATTTCCATTATAACTGATATCATGTCCGGTTAGATCGAACCTATATAAACATGAAGAATTGCTCGTGAAATCTTATATCAATTCTCATC
>JH610528.1 GCA_000252485.1 Prochloron didemni P4-Papua_New_Guinea
GTAAAGGTGGGCAATGCCCACCCTACCAATATCTTTACCAAAGAAACCAACATGGAAAATGTTTAATACTTCTGAATTTAGAGATGTTCGACAGCTTTCATTGTACCTCCTTCTTGGGCGATTTTATTTGATTGAGGCATTAACTCTATTGGAAGCGCACGAATATCTTGAGTGGGAACAGCTAATTGAATTCCCTCTTCCTTAAATCGTGCTAGATATTCGCACAAAACTTGCTCGGAGGCAGTCCAAAAATCAGGAGTCTTGGTAGAAAAGGTAAAAGTAACATAGACCCCATATTGCTGGGGTTGCGAGATAAATGTTCGCGGCCCTGGTTTTTCCAAAACCAGAGGATTTTTATTAGCACAATCCTTGAGAATTTCACAAGCATGGGGAATATCCGCATCAAAGGCAAAGTAAAGGCCAAATCCTCCTCGACGAGTCTCATGGGCTGTGAGGTTGCTAATCTGACTGGACCACACTGTATTGTTGGGAAGAATAATCGGCTCGCCATACCATCCTTTCAGCTTGGTATTGGCTAGGTTAATGCTATCAACCCAAGCCCAAGTGTCGCCAATTTTAACTTCGTCTCCCACATCAAATGGCTTGGTAACCAAAATCATTAAACCGCTAGCAAAATTGCCCAGGTTGTTTTGTAAGGCAAAGGCCAGCACGAAACTGGCACCCCCAACTAAGGCTAAAATAGGTTCTAAATTGACTCCTAATAATGCCAGGGCTGTTAAACCACCGACAATCAAAACACCCCGTCCCACTATCATAACGGCAAATTGACGCAATAGAGAAGATACGCCGGGAATTCGGGAGAGCAAGCGATCTGTAAGTTTTGCTAACTGACGGGAAATAATCACCGAGACTAACAAAATACCAAGGAACTTAGCCAAATTTAGACCCCAGCGAATACCACCTTGCTCCGATGTCAGCCAAGTTAGTGTTCGTATTCTGGTTGCATTGGTATCGGTTAGATCAACCTTAATAGCATTGATTGCCTCAATATAGGTACGATAGGATGCTGTATCGCCCCCCTTCTGGTCTAAGGCATCTAAAACAACTTTAAAGCGCTCGCTAATTTCTGTCTGTTCCCCTCGTAAATCGCTGACGTTCACTACCAGTTGATTTTTTAAATCTGATTGAGTTTTTACCAAAGCCTTAAGCTTGGAGGTCACTCCTGCTAGTTGGGAGGAATCCGTAACGAGTTTATTTTCAGCATTCTCAGTATTCTTAGTATTCTCTTCTGTCTTGTTTTCCCCTTGGGCATCTTCAATGTTACTGGTGATATCCTTCAATGTCTCTTCAGAGTCCTGGGACTCAACTGAAGCCCCATCTTCTGCTTTCTCGGGAGCCAAGCCCGCATCAGAAATTCCTTTGGTTGCCTCTAGTACCGTAGCTCTTGCTTCCTCAAGGGTTTTAGCTAATTCTTGATACTCATCGGAATCGGGAACAGCACCTTCGAGTTTTTCCTCTGCTGCCTTTAGGTCGATTAGAGCTTCGTCTAAAGCATCAATCTTTTGTGTAGCTGCTTCATAGGTAGTAGAACCGCTGACAAGATCTTCTCGCTGTTTTTTCGCTTCTTTCAAGACTTCTCGCGCTGTGGCGATTTGCTTTTCCGCTTTCGCTTCTTCTACAGTTTCTTCTAACTCTCCTTGATCTTCCACAATTTCAAGAGCTTCCCCAATGGCTTGTCGCGCTTTCTGCAGGGCCTTCTTTGCTTCCTCTTGCTTTTTGGTAGCTTGTTCATGTTCCGGTGTACCGGGGGAAGCTGCTGCCAGAGCTGATTCTGCTTCTTTTAGTCGGTTTTCAGCCTCTTGAATCCTTTTTGCCCCTTCCTGAGCCTGTTGAATGGCTTGCTGTTGGCGCTTGATGGCAATCTCTGTTTTGCTAATTTCTTGAACTTTATTTCTCAGTAAGAGCAACCAAGCAGCAGCTTCTACTTGTAGTTCTTCGATAGTTAAGGGCTTGACTAATAACTCCAGCTCATCGATGGGGATTGTGACATGTTCTATGGTAACCGCTGTAGAAGCGTCCACTCCTGAGGTGATCGTGGATTCTATTAAAATAGACTCCCCTTCTCCAGCTTCTGTCTCCTGGGACAGGGCAGGAGGACTAAAAACGGCAAATACGGAAATAATTCCCGTTACAACGATAGCTTGAAGTCTGAAAAATACAACTTTACCCATAGGCGACCGGTTTCCTTGAAGAGAAAAAACTGGATTAAATCTACCAACACTATAGACTTTATAGCGCAATTCAAAATTCAAAATTCAAAATTCAAAATTCAAAATTCAAAAACAGGCTATGACTAGGTTTCCGACTTTATTAATGATAATACCTAAATGCGTAGTGCTATATTAACGTGTTAAATTTTGCAAAGCAATTCAACACTTCTGGGTTAGAATAGCTGCATCCTAGGTAGTTTTAGCAAGGGGGTTTTGTAACAAAATCTTAAAATTGGCGACCAGGAGTTGACACCAGCTCTTTTTTTGCTTAAGACAAAACTATTTCATCATTAATAATTGACAATTAAGTTGAAGAATATTAGAAGTTTTCCAGATGTGATCGCTGGTGCGTTACGAACGCACCCTACTAAAAGTTTCTTTACACAATAAGGAGTGGGATGAGTTGATTTCTATCTATCCATCTGGAACACCTGTGAGTGGAAAGGATGTTAGGCTAACTCAACTTAGCCATCTAAATTGGGTATGAGTACAACGAGAAAGGTGGTCTCAAGTCAGTGGAAGACTACTGGGAAACAAAAGTGTTGAACATTTTTGACGTTCAACGCTAATTTATTAATAGCTCCTGAGGTCGAATTCAAAATTCAAAATTCAAAATTCAAAATTTAATTCGTGACGAATGTCTCCGCCAAAAATGGCAGAAACTTGAAAAGCCTTACCCCTCTTTGGTTTTAGCTTGTTGTCAATTTTCAGATTCGGTCGAGTTGATAATCTTGATGAATTACTATCCGGTAGGAATTGCTAATGCTTTACCACAACCGTTCAATTATTTACAAAACTTTACCTAATCCTAATCTAGCGTAGTCAGTGTAGAAAAACTAACACAATATCAAGATGCAACGTTAAAATGATAATTAGTTATAAACACCAGGGAGCAAAAGATATTTTTAATGGAGATTAGGACTTAGCATTCGCCGGGTTTCTCTCAAAAAATCTTAATTTGAGCCGTTTTATCCAGGCCAGAAACCCGGAATAAGAGAGCTATTTGCGTAAGTCCTAATGATATAAAAATTGAAATTACGGATTATCATTAAAAGGAGAGGCTTGTGGTTAATATTCCCAACTTAAGACCGCCCACTACTCCCGGTGAGATGTTGAAAGAAGAATTCCTAGAACCAATGGGATTGACTGAGCAACAGCTTGCTGATGGGATTGGAATTAGCTATCAAAGGGTTAACGAACTGATTCATGGCAAGAGAGGTATTACAACTAGTACTGCTTTAAGACTGGCTAAATATTTTGGTACATCTCCTGACTTCTGGCTAAATATGCAAAAAGCTAACGAGCTTTATCATGTCATGCAACAAGAAGGAGAGCAAATTGAAAATATTCAACCGATAGTTTACTAATATGAAATCTAAAAATGTTTGCTACAGATACAATAGTGTTATAAGCAATTTTAATCAATTTTAGTGGTGTGGCACACTAAATAGATTAGCTCTCCAGGATTTTCGGAAAAAAAAATCTAATTAGCCATCGCAATAGTACTGAGTCTTTAATCTATCGACAGATTAGCTCTCCAGGATTTTCCTGAAAAATATAATTAGCGAGCGCAATAGTATGAGTCTCTAATCTATCCACAGGCAGCTCTCCAGGATTTTCCTGAAAAATCTAATTAGCCATCGCAATAGTACTGAGTCTCTAATCTATCGATAGAGCAGCTCTTTAGGATTTTCCTGAAAAATCTAATTAGCCAGCGCAATAGTATTGAGTTTCTTATCTATCGACTCCAGGATTTTCCCCAAAAATCTAATTAGCCATCGCAATAGTACTGAGTCTCTAATCTATCCACAGAGCAGCTCTCCAGGATTTTCCTGAAAAATCTAATTAGCCAGCGCAATAGTATTGAGTTTCTTATCTATCGACTCCAGGATTTTCCCCAAAAATCTAATTAGCCATCGCAATAGTATTGAGTCTCTTATCTATGGATAGAACACCAAGTTGTGTTGGGTTTCGTTACCTCAACCCAACCTACGAAAAATAAACTATTTTTCGCCAATATTTTCGTCTTTTGTATTATGCGCTACATTTTCGGCTCAACCTCTTAATTGTTTATTGTTCATTGTTTATTGTTTATTGCTATTGCGGTTTATCTTCTGGTAACAAGCATTTATCGGAATCGCAACCAGCAGGTCCGGCTTCCAACCAATAACCGGAACTGGAATCGTAGCTACTCAAAGCACTGTAAAAGTCATCTGTTTTTTGGCGCAATTTCACCTCTTCTACTAATTTATCGTAAGTTTCCTTATCAATAGGTTCAAAGGGCAAGCGAGGGAAGGTCTGATGGTCGTCAAACCGGGCTAACAAAGCGGCAGAGATGTACCCCTCATCGTCTCGAATCGCTTCGTAAATCCGCGTTCCCAAGTCTTCAATTTCATGTTCCCGCAGTTCAATGGTGGCGCTGGTGTTGCATGTCAAAATATTCTCGCTCAAAGTAAACCGCTGGGTTTTAGGTTCCATGACACACCAACAATACTGCTTTTCCTCAAGATGGTCGATCTCAACAATTCTCCATTCTCCCTCCAAGTCAATATCTGGTAATTCAGCTGAATTTAAAACAAAACGGTTTCCAATTTTTAGCTCACTAACTGCCTTGATTTTGATAGGCGATGCTCCTGCCGAACTTCTCCGAACAGGAAATCGATGACAAGAAGTTGAAACAATTATTTTTTCTTTTCCGGTTCTTCCTTCTTTAACTTTGATTTGAACCAAACTCCGTGGCTCTGAGGTTTTGACAACTGTGGATTCAACCCAATTACCATCACCATTCAAGACGACAACCTTATCTCCTTCTTTAAAATCCTCAAATGTTCTTACGCCTTTATTGGTCAAGAATTCGGTACTACGGACAAAGCAATTGTGTCTGGTATAGTGGCGCTGGACGTTCATGTAAAAGTCCATCTGAGCGAGAGCAGAAAACTGGCTGATGTCGATCGCGTCTGCTCCCGGTAGATTAGCCCAAGAAACTTCTGTGGGAATTTCTACCAGCCATTCGGTACAGCGAGGGTCGAAGGGATCGTTGAGCAGATTGCCTCGTTCGTCCTTATCGGACTGGGAAGGTACTATGTTGTAACCGTAGTCCAAACAAGCAAGGGCCACGGGGTCGTTTTTGCGGAAGGTGATGCGACGGATGAACCGTTGGGCTTTGGGGGGATGCCAGCCGGGAGAAGCTCCAGTGAGTAAGGATTTGGTCCCTGCAGGCTGGATCGTAGTACAGCGGTTGGGACGGTTCAATTGATGGCGATCACTTCGTGGCGCTGCGCGTGCTGCGGAGCAGATCGCTTCGCGATCGCAATAATCCCACACCACTCGCTCTACTGTCTCTCGCCAGCGATTGAGATAGGTTGCTTCTTGCTGTTTAAAGTCTTTGCCCTCTGGACTATTGGGTCGTCCTTCAGCCCACCAACGTAACCAATCTGTGCCAAAAGCATGGACGCAAAAATCGAATAAGCCAGTAAAAGATACTCCCACAATAGGGTCGATTTGCCGACTGTAATGATAGCGTTCTTCCATGAATTTGTGGTTGAGTAAGGTAGCTACGGATAAAGCAGCAGCAGTAAAAGCCTCCTCTTGTTCTTGTACGTTATTGGGGTCAATTTGATTAAGATGGATTTCCCCCAGATTGCATTGACCAGTGAGGGTACCGCCAAAGACTCCTTTGTGAAACTCCAACTCGTTAAAGCAAAAGGTATGGTGTTGTCCTTCCAGAGGTTCTACCGAGCGAATAATCTGCCATTTACCTTTGCTTTGGGGTTCGTGACCGCCAGAAGTATCAACTCTTTGACAGGGAATCGCAGCACAGTCAGTAATTTGGAGATACCACAAATCTTTTTGGCGTATTCCAAGATTGGTGGCTTGACCCGCAGGGGCAAATAAATTAATTGATGAGCGAATGCCACATTTAAGGAGCAATAAGTAGATGCGATAGGCGCGATCGTAGCTGGAGATGTAGAGTCGCACGCCACCGGATTTAGTTGCCGAACCATCAGCATCGATCCAGCCAGCCACAAAGTGCAAAATGCTTTCGCGGCTCCACTCACCAAAATCTTCCAGCAACCGAGCATCTTGCTTTAAATCCCGAACATAGTTGGCATCAAACCGATCCTGAAAACCAGTATAAAGCAAGCAAGGACTGTTGGGATTTTCCGCATAATAAGGTCGTTTTCCAGAGGTTTCACCTGCAATAGCCAATTCTTGGTAGCTTTTCGCTCCGTACAACCGTAGTTGCAATTGTGGCTTACCATTAGATTGACAAACAGATCCATCACCTACAAGTTGTCCTAGGGTATAAGCCCAAGTGGGATCGATAAATTGGCCATCCCGATAATCAATCTTAAATGGCTCCGTATGTAGAGAATATTTGCAGTTAGCAAGGCGTTGGAGCAGTGAGCCAGCAGTCATCTCCAGGTAAGCTTTGGCGAACCGATCTTTAACGAAAAAGCGATGCTTTTCTGTTACATCCAAAAATGTGCCATCGGAAAACGAGACACGATAGAGTTTCCTATTTGTACCTGTTAACATTGGGATAACAGGACTCCATCGCTGACCGTTCCAAATCTCAACTGTTTGACCTGCGAGGGAAGCAATGGAGTGGATCCCATCGCGAGTAATGAGTAAAGTATCTCCGGCAACACAATGGAAGTTAGAACCGATAATTTCTCCACACGGGTTTAAACCATAACGCTTTAGTCGATGGTCTAATTCTTCTTTCTCTATGCCAGGGACTTGCTGTTTAATCCAATCAGCACCTTTCCCTTCTGCAAGGGCTTTGAGGAAGTTCAGACGCTCATTTTCAGAATGACTTAAATCTGCATTTGCCCTGGCGATCGCTTCTCCCGCCCATTGTATAGCTCCTTCTCCGGAATAATATTGCTTCCGTACTGCGGCGATACATTCTTCCAAGGTAGGCTTGTGGTGGAAGACACGGGTATGATTGGCCATTCTCAGGGCATCTCTTTCCGGATCGATGCGCCAGTTACCATCTTCTCCTTGTTGCCAGAGATTTTCTTTCGCTCCTGCAAATAGTCCATCGTCGCTCCCTCCTTGGCGCATCCCGGCACTGTTAGATACGAGAATACCTTCACACACAAACTCGTGAATGGTGGCAACTTCTAAATCGTAAGTAGGGGCAGTGCGAACATCCATTTCCACCGATTTAACAACCAGGGGAATTAGATTTTGGTTATTGGTTGCCTGCACTGAGCGCTTGCCCTGAGCGCAGTCGAAGGGTAGTCGAAGTGTTGGTTGTTTGTTGTTTGTTGTTTGTTGTTGGTTGTTGGTTGTTTGTTGCCTGCACTGAGCGCTTGCCCTGAGCGCTTGCCCTGGGCGAAGTCGAAGGGTCGTCGAAGGGTAGCCGAAGTGTTGGTTGTTTGTTTTCCAATAATTTCCTGTTACGCTTAAGTTTATCTCGGCTTTCTCTACTTTTCCTCCAAGTTTTACTAGTTCCTCCCTGGGTGACATCGTCACACCTAAAGAAGCCTGTAAAACCCTGATTTGGTGCTGTAAATGAATATCCACGTTCACTGAGGGCAGTGGAAGTGAACATCCATCCTTCCAACCTGCCAGATATGCTTGACGAATAGCAACAGTTCCCAGAAGAATACAATCAGGAACCGATTTTCTATCAAACTGGGCTAAATACTTGAGCAAGGAACTGTTGTGAAATTCTAGAATTGTATTGTCTTCAATACATTCTTCAACACATTGGCCAATATATTCCTCAACACCAAATTCTGCTGCTACTTTAAGCAAGCGATGGCCAATCTTTTCCTCTCTTACTCTCAGGGGTAATTTAGAATGGGAACTGTTAGCTTGCCAATAACCCAAGAAATAAGCCACATCTGTAGTTAAAGCAGGAATGGAAATATCTTTCCCTTCAAACTCAGGCAGTTCCGTGGCTGTACCAGGAATAGAACGGGGAACGAACACAAGGCGATGGCCTGGTTTTAAATCTTTCGCCTTCACCATCTTATAATGGCCATCATCTCCTTCCTGGAGAACAGCTATCTTATGGTGGGGAGTGCATTCTAAAGTACCTTCCTCGGTAGTAATGCGACACAAACTTTGCGGACCTTGGTAGAAAAAGTTGGTCACCGGGTAGAAACCAGAACTGGTGAGAACGCGATCGCCAATCCTCACCTTTTCAATGGGAACCAATCCGGACTCCGTATGAACCAAAGATCCAACTGGCAAACAGCGGCGAATATTGCCACTGACAATGGTAACCGCAGCTTCATCAATTAACAAACAGCATTCTACAGAATTAAGCTGTCGTCCCACTGCCTTATTGAGAATATTGGCACAGCGTTGGTAAAGGGAGGGCAGTTTTACCGGGTTAGCTACTCCACCGAAGCCTTTGAGAACTTCTCCTTCCGGGCGAATATCTGCCAGATTGACAATGACTTCTACTTCTCCATCAAACTGCTGGTCTGTAGATAGTTCTAAGAGAGTTTCATAGGACTTAACCCAACCGTTACGACTGTCCCCTACATAGAGATAAACCCTATTGCCTTCAATTTTAACTTCCGTTTGCTCCCGCCGTTGTGCTTTGGGAGTAGAGCCAATAGTTCCTTCCAATCGGACATTAAGGTGATTGCGGATGGGAGGTAATTGTTCAATGTAGTGGGTTTCAATTACCGCCCCTGTGCCACAGCCCATCATCGCGAGGTCCATCATCAGACCGAAGGAACGCCAGTCTACTACGTTGGTGCTGGTGCAATTATAAGCGCCGGAGAAATTCTCTTGTTGTTCCAGCCACTCTACACCTCCCACCCACAACCAGCGTCCCGAGGGCAGACTTTTGAGCTGGTGCATCATCTTCTGGATTAGTTTGGCTTCGTCTTCCGTGAGCTGTCCCAGTTTTTTTAAGCCACTGAGAGCGCGATCGCACACGTTGAGCCAAGTTTCACGAACCGTATCTCGGCGACGGCTGTAGGTACGAAAAAACACTGCTGGAGCCGCTGGTGCTGTTTCCGGGAAGTCTATCTTCTGCGGTTCGGCCCTTCGACTACCCTCAGGGTTCACCGCAAGTTGTTGTATCTCCGACTCTTTTGTCATTTTGATCTTAATGTGGGGGTTTGGACGGTGAATCAATGATTCTAGCACCCCACATGTCAACAACTCAGAAGCTTAAAAAAGCTCTAACTTCACCAGGCTAAGTCCGATACTTTTTAGCTACCAAAACCTAGAACAATCTAGACTTGGCTCACTAATGCAAGTTGATTTCTCAACCAGGGTGTATCTACCAAAGCTCGCAATAAATCTTGCAAGCGCGTTTATTTAATGCCACTCCTCAACTAGAGCCGAACTTGGTTATCGTTCGCAGCTAATCCCGATATTGGCACGTTTTTTCAATCTGTTTTCCTGTTTCCATCCTAACACAAGTAGTGAGTTTTGACGACAGAATCCAGGATGGGATGAGAGATAAAGATCCAATCTACCTGGTTATTCCAACAGATGGCAGATAATTCGAGTAAATCAGCTACTGGAGCAAACCTTCCAGGTGTACAGTGAATAATGAAGTAAATCTAAAAAAAATAGTTAAATGTCTGGAGAAACTGGGAAAACTACCGGTGCTGATGCTGTAGATGCGGCGATCGCTCAAGGTCTGGATTTAGATGGGAGTGCCATTCCCAAAGCTAAATTAGATCTTTATAATGAGGTGATGGGATTGGAAGCTAATCGCCAACGCAGTGGAGTTACTAATACCATGCGCTCTCGAATTGTGCGCATTGGAGCAAAACATATTGAACAGGAAAAGTTAAATCAGATGTTAATTGACGCTGATTTTCCTCCTCTCAAGGATAAGGAAATTGCTTTTTATTACGGTAGTAAGTGATTTTGGTTAAATAGATTTTAGCCAAGAAACCAACCAAGAAACCTGGTTTCTGTTATTATTTTAAGAATTAGGGTTTATCCCCCTAAATCCCCCTTCAAAAGGGGGACTTTCTCAGCAAAAAAACCCGGTTTCTAAACCCACGGGATAGTTTATTTCATCGTAGGTTGGGTTGAGGTCACGAAACCCTTCGACTACGCTCAGGGACCGCCCAACACAACTTAGTGCTGTTAAGCAGTCCCTGCAAGCTGTATAACTATCAACTGTCAACTGTCAACTATCAACTGCTATATTGAGTTTACCATGCCCTATGAATTTCTTGTCACTCCTGCAATAAAGATATTTTGGGATATTATTAAATCTAAAAGCGAGAAAAATTTAGAATCTGTTTTCAATCGGGAGGAAGCGGAAAAAGCATTTCAAGCATATGCTGCTAAATATCAGAGTCGATATGGTTTATTGAAGCTGTTAGGCATGTCTCAAGCAGTGCAGCTAGAATCTGTCTATACTCCTGTTAGGTTTCTGGATAAAGATAGTCTTCGTAGTTTTGAATCTCTGGAGAGTTTGGAAAAAGCTTATCGAAATAGTAAATTACGTAGATTTCAGACTTCGACTACCCTCAGTCTGCGGGGAGAATGTGAAAATAAAGATGGGATTGAAGTAGCCAATTCAAATCAATATTTAATGGTATTGGGTGGACCGGGAGCGGGTAAAACAACTTTTCTCCGGCGAGTGGGTTTGGAGGCTTTTAAAGGAGAACCCGGTCAGTTTAACCATTCTTGTGTCCCTGTTATTCTAGAACTAAAACATTTCAACAAGGATGAAATAGATTTAACTCAAGCTATTGTGGAAGAATTGGAAAATTTTGGTTTTCCACCTTCCAAGGAGATTGTTACTAAGGCTTTAGAGGAAGGAAAGTTTTTAATTTTACTAGACGGGTTAGATGAAGTCCCGGAAAGTAATTTTAATGCAGTTTGTAATTCTATCGATCGCTTTGTCACTAAGTTCGAGAAGAATCGCTTCATTGCTTCCTGTCGCCTAGCGGCTCATAAGACTAATTTTCGACGATTTAGAGATATCGAACTAGCGGATTTTAATGACCAGCAAATTGAACAATTTATTAATAATTGGTTCCAATCGGGTTTAGATCGGGAGTCCCATACGGCATCTAAATGTTGGTCTCATTTGAACGAACCTGGCAATCAATCAGCAAAAGAATTAGCTCAGACTCCTTTATTATTAACTTTTCTTTGTTTGGTTTACAATCGCTCTTTAGGTTTTCCCAGTAATAGAAGCGAGCTTTATCAAAGGGCTTTAGATATTTTACTGGAAGAATGGGCAGCAGAAAAAAGAGTTGAATCCCAGCGTATTGCTCGACAATTGCCAGAACTAAATGTAGGTGTAGAGAAGCTTTTGCTCTCGGAAATAGCTTATCATAATTTTGCAGCCAACCAACTCTTTTTTCCACGGCAGCAATTAATAGATTCTATTCAAGATTTTTTGGCCGATACGGTAGATAAACCGAAATATTTAGACGGTAAAGAAATTTTAAATGCCATCGTCATTCAACAAGGAATCTTGGTGGAACGAGCCCAGAATATTTTTTCCTTTTCTCATCTCACTCTTCAGGAGTATTTAACAGCTCTATATATTAGCAAACAGCGGGATAGAATGGAAAAGTTAATTAAGGAAAATCTGGGACATAGAAGTTGGCGAGAAATATTTTTATTAGTGGCCGGTTTGGTGGAGACGGATGAGTTATTAGAGTTAATAGAAAAGGAAATCCAAATTCGTCAATTTATTAGGACTCCTAAGTTGAAAGCTTTACTTCGCTGGGCTGAGAAAGCTACTGCTGGCTCTGAAGGGGATATTTCTCCTGTGGGGAAAAGGGCGATCGCGATCGCCAACGCCAACGCCAACGCCCTCGCCTACGCCAACGCCCTCGCCTACGCCAACGCCAACGCCCTCGCCTACGCCCTCGCCAACGCCCTCGCCAACGCCAACGCCCTCGCCAACGCCGACGCCAACGCCCTCGCCCTCGCCAACGCCCTCGCCAACGCCCTCGCCTACGCCAACGCCAACGCCGACGCCCTCGCCTACGCCTTGAAAGAATTTATCAAATTAGCTGAGGAGTTGGAAAAGTTAAAAGTTTTTACACTAGTAGATTTTACCAAATTGATTAACAATTTGCAAGCACTTCAAGCCAAAATTCCCGAGGATTCTGCTTCGGAAGAAGTACGTAGAGGATTTGTTAAACTTATTCTAGAAACTTGGCTTAAAGCTTTTGATTTGACCGTAGAAATGGTAACCTTATCCCAGGAAGAGTTCCAAATATTGGAAAATTACTTCTATGCCAATTCCCTGATGGTAGAATGCAAAGAAGCAGCGGTGAGAGTATCGCGAAAAACTTGGTCAAAAATTGAAGAACGAATGCTCCGGGTGGAAGATAATCTGCTTTAATTGTGATAAGATACCTCTAATATAAAATCCGAAAATTTTGGCTACTATCCCCCTAAATCCCCCTTGATAAGGGGGACTTTCTAGGCTCCCTCCTTATTTTAAAAAGAAGGACTTTTTCTTCTCTTATAGGGGTAGGTTTTTTACATTTAGGTATTGACTAAACTTGGTAGGTTATATCAAACTAAAAATGTGGATTGGTCAGCCAAGAAACCGGGTTTCTTCTATTATTTTAAGGATTCATGCTAAAATTTTGGAAAGAAACCCGGTTTCTCAACCTACGAAATAACCTCAACTTTCTCGCCTTATCCACCTTTTCTTACTTTAGCGGATTCGTAAAAAAACTACACCTGTCAGCTTTTTCTTCTCCCCCCTTTTGAAGGGGGGCTGGGGGGGATCCAACGTTAAAACAATTGTAAATAACTTATAAATACAATAGTATTTGTAGTTATTGGCAATTGTAGGTTGGATTTCCCGATAGCAAAACCTAACACAAGTTTCCTGGGCTTGTTGGGCGGTCCCTGCACTTCGACTACCCTTCGACTACCCTTCGACTTCGCTCAGGGCAAGCGCTCAGGGCAAGCGCTCAGTGACCGCGTAGCCGAAGGGTTTCTTGACCTCAACCCAACCTACGATACAATAATCTTTATAATCAAAGAAATTCTCTAATAAGCTAGATTGAAAAAAAAGGGGTATTGGTTATTGGTTATTGGTTGTTTGTGAATTCTGACTACATTATATATAATAAAACAACTTATAGCGTTTCTTAACTCATGAAGTACATCTATATACCCGCCTATGAACGTGTTTAGTATTGAGTTCCAGCATTTATACAGGTTGCTGTATAACTATCAACTATCCACTATCAACTGTCAACTTAGTAGTTGCATCTCCAAAACAGGCTCTGGTTCAAGCCCAACAACTGTTGCAACTTGTAGAAGCACCAAGCCCCCCACCCCAACCAATTCCACTACCCACATCGGTAATAATAGAATTAATCGTCACTATGATGGTTTATAAATTCCCTCAGTTGAGTCGTCAGGAGATTACCCGCATGTTAGAAATTGCTGCCTCCCATAAAGAAACTAGAGTCTACCAAGAAGGTCAGGAAGATGAAGCGCTCGCGCTCGTTATACGGTTACTCAACCGACGCTTTAACTCTATCTCACCAGAACTGCGCTCGCGGATTGAATCCCTAGACCTAGAACAAGTGGAAGACCTAGGAGAAGCATTGCTAGATTTCAAATCCTTAAAAGACCTAAATAGTTGGCTTCTGACTCAAAGACAATAATCTGCTCCATTCCTAATATATAATTAAAAGAGAATTACCCCCATGTTAGAAATTGCTGCTTCCTATAAAGACACCAGAGTTTATCAAGAAGGTCTGGAAGATGGAGCGCGCTCGCTTGTTATACGGCAACTCAACTGGCGCTTTAACTCTATCTCACCAGAGCTTAGAGCGCAGATTGAATCCCTAGACCTAGAACAAGTGGAAGCCCTTGCAGAAGTATTGCTAGATTTCAAATCCTTAAAAGACCTAAATACTTGGCGAATGGCTCATGGAGAAGTAGTTAATCCATGAAATTTCAATGGAACTCAGACAAAGCAATACTCAACATTAAGAAACATGGTATTTCTTTCCAAGAAGCTACAACTGTATTTAACGACCCTCTCTCTTTAACTTTCGCCGATCCAGACCATTCCATTGGCGAAAGCCGTTATGTTATTATTGGTGTATCTGGGTTAGGACGACTATTAGTTGTGGCACACGCAGATAGAAAAGATCAAGTACGAATTATCAACGCTCGAAAAGCTACCCGACGGGAGAGGAGGTTTTATGAAGAAGGAATTTGAGAACGAAATGGAAGATGAATTACGTCCTGAATATGACTTCGCTAACATGGAAGGGGGAGTTAGAGGTAAATATGTTGAGCGATATGCTCAAGGGACAAACTTAGTGCTATTAGATCCCGATGTTGCGGAAGCTTTTCCTAATGATGAAGCAGTAAACACGGCCCTAAGATTATTTATTCAGATTGCCCAGGGTATGCAAAGAAAGAAATAATATCATTTGATTCTTGCATTTATTTGTTATTTGTTGTTGGTTGTTGGTTATTAATAGTTCCTTATACTGACCTATGAAAGTGTTTAGTATTGAGTGAGAACAGCTAGTCCTGTACTGTATAACTATCAACTGTCCACTATCAACTATCCACTATCCACTATGTCCAACCAGCTTATCGTCTCCATCTCAGGTCTGCGGGGCATTTACGGCCAAGGTTTAGACCTGGAAGTAGCCATACGCTTTACCGCCGCTTTCGCTCAATTATCCGCCAGCCAACATGGTGCCAAAACCTATCGCACCATGATTATCGGTCGGGATGGACGGAGTACGGGAATGGCATTTACAGGGGCGATCGCCTCCCTCTTACAAGGTATTGGCTGGCAAGTAATAGACGTAGGACTGGCCACCACTCCCACTATTGCCATGGCAGTTCCTCATTATGGGGCAACAGCAGGAATAATTATCTCTGCCTCCCACAACCCACCTCAATGGAACGGTCTGAAGTTTCTCGACCCAGAAGGAGAGTTCATTCCTGCTGAACATTGGGCTTGGATCCAACAATGGGTAGAAAGTGAGAAAAAAATACCCTATGCCAACTACCGCCAGTTGGGTAACTATCAAGTCAAAGATGCCCTTTCCCATCACATCGAAGCTATCTTAGCTCTGCCCTATATTAATCTTCCCCAAGACTCATCTAATGGGAAAGAAATAAGTGCCATTCAAAAGCAAGATTTTAAAATAGTTGTAGATGGAGTAAACTCAGTTGGGAATATGGCTATCCCCGCTCTCTTAGAAGCCTTAGGCGTAAAGAAAGAAAGAATTATTTTAATTCATCATAGTCTATCAGGAGAGTTTGAACGACCTGGAGAACCTTTAGCTGCCCACGTAGATAAACTCAAAGAAGTAGTGGTACAAGAAAAAGCAGATCTGGGTTTAGCGGTAGACCCAGATGGAGACCGTTTGGCTTTAGTAGATAATCAAGGCATTTATGTCAATGAAGAATTAACTCAAGTTATTGCCGCAGATTTTCTTTGGCGTTTCCGTTCCGGATGTTTTGTCACCAATCTTTCCTCTTCTATGGCCATAGATACAGTAGCTAAAAAATACGGCATGGAAGTATATCGTTCCGCCGTAGGCGAAAAAAATGTCGTCCAAAAGATGAAAGATACAGGCGCAATTTTGGGAGGAGAAGGAAACGGTGGTGTAATTTTACCGGAAGTCCATTATGGCAGAGATTCCTTAGTGGGAACTGCCCTGTTATTGCAACATTTAGCTAATGAAAATATATCTTTAGCGCAACTGCGTCACAGTTTGCCAGAATATGTTATAGTTAAAGAAAAGATAGCCATCGGTTCTACCGATGTCCAAGCTATTTTAACTCAGTTAGCCAACAAATATGCCGCAGAGAATATTTCTACCGAAGATGGCTTGCGCATTACTAGAGAAGATTCTTGGGCTCACATTCGTCCTTCCAACACCGAACCCATTGTGAGGATTTATACGGAAGCGAAAGGCAAAGTCTTGGCTGAAGAATTAGCTGCTAGTTTTAAAGCAGATGTGCGAGAATTAATCCAAAATGAGAAAGGACATAGCAGTTGATAGTTGATAGTGGACAGTTGATAGTTACACAGCAACCAGTTGGTTGCTCTCACTCAATGTCTTCAATAAACACTTTCATAGGCCGGTATATAGATGTACCTCATGAGTTGATTCTATTGTAGGTTGGGTTTCGCTATCGCTCTACCCAACCTACAAATTCTCTCCTCCCACTCTTCCCTCTGTGTCCTCTGCGTCTCTGCGGTTAATTATTCTTATTCCAATGAATCAATTGCTAAATTATCTAACCACAGCTAATTCTCCCATAATTATAACTATTTTTTTTCTCCTTTGGTTTATCCTCTGGCTTCCCTTCCCTATTATCCTCAAATGGAATCCTTTACAACCTTTAACCGTAGAGAAAAAATTACCTCTGCTCGGTTCTCTCTACTTATTAGCCCCTCTAGTTATTTGGCTAGCAGCTAACATAAGAGAAGCATCTGTTTCCGCTTACGGCTTAAACTGGAATACAAGTTTTTTCATCTCTCTAACCCTAGGATTTGCTTTAGGAGTTGCTGGTTTAGCCCTAGTCTTCGGAATCGAATATTTGCTTGGTTGGCTCCAGTGGTATCCAGAAAATAACCAGCGCTTGCTATCCATTGCCTTTCCTATTATAGCCCTAGGACTTTGGATTGGCATTACGGAAGAATTAGTGTTTCGCGGCTTTTTAATTAACGAACTAACCCAAGAATATAATATCTGGCTTGCAGCAGTAATTTCTAGTGTAATTTTTGCTTTACTACATTTAGTTTGGGAGCAAAAAGAAACCCTGCCTCAATTGCCAGGACTGTGGCTGATGGGTATAATCTTAGTAGGAGCAAGATTAGTAGATAACCATAGTTTGGGTTTGGCTTCCGGACTCCATGCAGGTTGGATTTGGGGCTTATCTTGTTTAGATAGTGCGCAGTTAATCTCCTATACTGGAAAAGGTTCCCAGTGGATTACTGGCTTGGGAAAACAACCTTTAGCTGGAGTTGCAGGGATTCTTTGTTTGTTGGGAACGGGTAGTATTTTAATCTTGGGATTTGCGCGATTTTAGGGCAAATTTTCACACACAGACACGAAATGTAGGGTGGGCATTGCCCACCAACAGTTTTCCGCTGTAAGGGACAAACTGCCAACTAAATTCTATTGTCAATGCCTAAAAAAATTAGATTGATAATCTTCTTGATTCTTTTGCTAGGTTTTGCTGTTTGGTCTTGGTGGGCAATGTTTTCTCCCCCTATACCAGAACAGCTAACTGCAAGAGTTGAACTGTTAGAAAATGTTTACCAATACGGTAATTATATTGAAGCAGTGATTTGGGGATTATTTGCTGGGGGATTCTTAATTAATGGGAAAGGAACAGAAAAGGAAAGTAGAAGAAATAGTTACATCGCAGCAGTAGTTTTCTTTTTATTTGGTTTATCGGATATTCTAGAAGTGCAAACGGGAGCTTGGTGGCGACCTTGGTGGTTATTTATTTGGAAAGCTTCTTGTGTAGCGGCGATGTTAAGATTATTGTTGTTATATCTGGGCGATCGCTCTTTCAAAGACCGTTAAAAGGAAATTATCAAGGAAATGTCTATTTAGGGTTGTTATCTTGCCAAAATACTTGTAAGATGAATTAAATAAGTTGGACCGTTGACAAAGTGGGCTATAATAGCAAGACTATAATAGCTCAATATATGGGTGCGGTTTACCTCAGATTTAGTTTGGCTCTCTCCCACATCTGTTGTTGCTCTTTGTTAATTTTAGATTGTTAGTTGCACCATGGTGGTAACAGTAATGATTTCTTCTTCTTTCTCCTCCAGAGTCTCAAACTTCCAGCCAATCTTAGCCAAATAATCGTTTATCATTGTCAAATATCCTAATCTAGATTGCTCGTTTGTTGTATCTTCGGCATTTTTTTCCAACTGACTCATATACATCTCTTCTGGATCTGATTCAGTCAACTTCTTAATAAACCTTTGAAACTGAACCACTTCTTGAGAAGCAATACTATTGGTAGTCAGAAACAGCAGTTTGTCACTTTGTAACTGGAGGCGAATGCTGATGGGCTGTTGAGATTTCTCATCATTAAATTTCATTGCATTTTCTAATAATTCATTGGCAATGTAACTAACAGCACTTTTAATTTCTGCTTGCTTATCCATGGAATTAGGCTCTTCTTCGCTTCCAGGAAAGAAAGTAAGAGAGTAGTCAGCTAAAAAATCAGCAGACAAACCATTGTTTCTCCATCTCTGCTTAATCGGTATTGAGGTAGGAGAAAATCCTACAATCAAGTGTTCTTCACTAATTACCAGTCCTTCCACAAAGTCCCCAAAAATTTGTTGTTGAGTTGCTGTTTCAGTTATTTCCTTTTGCAGGCGCTCTTGTGAAACTGTAATTTCTTGTTTGGTTTCCCTTAATTGCTCCTCCAGTTCGGTGATTTTTTTCTGATTAATTATTTCTTGATCTTTAAATTGTTTGAGTACAAAGCTCCAGGCCATAGAGATTAAAGAAAAGCTAACAATAATACTCAAAAAAGTTATTAACCTAAATTTTTTGACTTCACTTTCCAGCTGCTCCATAGAAGATTCCAATTCTTCATTGTTGTTAGCTTTGACAATATCCTCCAATTCGATTCTCGAGTTAATTCCAATTACAAGAGCCGCTGTTAGCAAAATTCCGAAACTCAAAGCTGAGAACTTAATTAGCATTTTATCTAATTGCATAAAATCACCTTTATTTGAGATTGTCTTAGAATCCATCTATCCCCCCTCAAGCTGATAATATCATTTCATGGCAACAAGCAGATCTAGTTAAAGATGGGAAAACTCTATTTCTGGACTGCTTGCCAATCCCCGTCATCTTCGGAGCGGGTCCGGTCAAAATGCTTGGCCATCTGCTGAATTTATTTTGATGCCAGATGGGGGACATTCTCTGACGGAATCAGGTATTCGCACTGCTTTGCTCGATGCCAGTGATCGCTTCGCTTCTCTCAATTATCGATTCAATCAGAATTTCAAGTTGGGGCGATCGTGCGCTTGCTTCCTTTCTATGGGATTATGATCACAATAATTATTGTCTCTAGGAATTAATCATGGCTAGAAACAAAATCCTCATTGTGGATGATAGCAAGGTAATGCGGATGATGGTTCGAGATATGCTGAATCTTGGCAGTCGTTACGAACTGCTGGAAGCTAAAGATGGGGAAGAGGCTCTCGATCTCATTCACCAAGAACATTCCCATCTGGCTCTCATCCTTTTGGATTGGGTAATGCCCAAAGTGGGAGGCTGGGAAGTATTCCAAGAGATTCAGGCTGATGGAGGCTTACAAAAAATTCCTTTAGTCTTGATGTCAGGTAAAGTAGAGGAAGTCAAAAGCAAACTAGGAGAACCCTTTGAGTATTTTGAATTTATTGCCAAACCTTTTGAGAAACAGCAGCTCAAGCAGGCTGTAACTTCTGCTGCCGCTAAAGTAAAAGCTCGTTGAACATCCTGAACCTAATTGTATCCAAAAAATTATTCATGTGCGAAAGACTCAAATTTCTCTCTATAAAATTGCAATTAATTTTCCTCTATAGGACTTACGCAGAAACCGGGTTTCTGAACTAAAACTCTGGATTTTGCCATTTTATCCTGACGAGAAACCCGGCGAATTGGCTTGTTGGGGTAAGTCCTGCTCTAGCAGTTTCCCTACAATAGAATAAGCTATCTGCTGACGCTTGTGATTCCCTATAATAAACATGTATTATTGTAACAATAGTTGGCTGGTTGCCAGCAAAATCACTTAAAAGAGGAACAATGCCCATAGAAAGAAGCTTAAGGAGTCTTGAAGATGAAACCCCTTAGTCTAATCCAGTTGCGACTTTATTTAGCCCTCGCCATCCCGCGAAATCAAGTCAATGCTGGCCTTAGTTTAATAGAGTTGCTTGCAGTATTTTTCCTTTTGGGAATTCTCTCCAGTCTTGCGCTTCCAGAGTTGATAAATCGGGGGCGTTTAGCAAAACAATCAGAAGCTAAAATCTATCTGGGTACTCTCAATCGAGCCCAAGAAGCCTATCTCTTGGAAAGAGGAAATTTCGCGACAAATCTCCCCCAATTAGGAATAGGCTTAAACAGCACTCGACCTCATTATAGTTATTTTATCAAATTAGAAGCAACCAATGGGGTTTTTATGTGGGCCGATCCTTTTGATGATCTAACCCTTAAGGGTTATTCCAGTGCTGTCATTTTGACCAATGGACAATTAGATTCTATTTTATGTCAGACTCAACAAGTAAACAATCGAACTCCCGTTGCCTCCCCTACTGCAACTGGGAGCATTTTGAGTTGCGATGGCCATATGGAGCCAGCCCAATAAGGGGCGTTGCCAGCTCATAATCAGGAGTAGGGTGGGCAATGCCCACCACAACATCCATCGCTGTGGTCAAAAGCATAGAACTTACGCAGAAACCGGGTTTCTCTACGAAAAATCTTGATTTGAGCCATTTTATCCTGGTCAGAAACCCGGTTTCTAGAGCTATTTGCGTCAGTCCTAAAGCAATCTCCTAAGTCTCCTGACGGACTGCAGTTACAATGTTCTGAAAAAACTAGATCTTCTAACCAACTGGTGTTGACCGCACCGGGCAAATCCCCTGATAATCAGGAGTTAAATTGATAGAACTTACGCAGAAACCGGGTTTCTGAACTAAAAATCTGGATTTTGCTGTTTTATCCGGACGAGAAACCCGGTTTCTAATAAGAGAGCTATTTGCGTAAGTCCTGATTGAATTGAAAAAGTTTTTTGCTCCAGATGATATGAATCAAGACAGGAGAGGGTAGCTTAGATATATAGATAAAAAAACATTTCCTTCCCTAGTTGAACAAAGAGGTAGATTGATGAAGAACGACCTAAAAATTAAATATCTCCAATACCTAAGTCAGAAAAAGCAAGACTCAGGTTTTACCCTCATTGAACTGTTGGTGGTAATTATCATTATTGGTATTCTCTCTGCTATAGCCCTGCCTTCCTTCCTCAATCAGGCTAGTAGGGCTAAAGAGACAGAAGCGATAACCGTTGCAGGTGCTTATAACCGAGCCCAACAAACCTATCGGTTGGAAAACAACCAATTTGCTACCCAGATAACCCAGTTGGAAGTGGGATTGCAAACCAATAGTAACAACTACAACTATACTGTAGCAAGTAGCTCAACTACTACTGCTATAACTGCCAGACCCAATGATAGTCAAACGGTTAGATTTGTTTATGGAGCGGTTGAATTGCTCACGGCTGGAACTACGGCCACCGCTCTTTGCAGGGCCAATGCGGTTGCAAGTGCTGGTGGGATTCCTACGTTTAACGCTACTAATGGACCAACCTGTGCTGGAGATACTTCCCCAATATAATTATGTTTTTAGGCGTTGCCTTATTAAGGGAAGATAGAATGGCAAAAGCAGTTCTTCTTTCAATCGACTGTTGATAATGCAACGCCGATGTTTGGGCAAAAAAACCAAGAAAAACCGCGAGTGAGAGTAGGGTGCGGCACTGCCCACCACAGCTATCAGTAGGGTGCGTTCGCAACGCACCACAATATCCATAGCTATCAGTTCGCAACGCACCACAATATCCATAGCGTCTTAGACCAAATTTTGCTTAAGTCCTGACTGTGACTGAGAGTTAGCCAACAGAAAATTCCTCGTTTTTTAAAAGCGGGGGAGTTAGTAGGGTGCGTTCGCAACGCACCACAATAGCCATAGCGTCTTAGACCAAATTTTGCTTAAGTCCTGACTGTGACTGAGAGTTAGCCAACAGAAAACTCCTCGTTTTTTTTTAAAGCGGGGGTTTGCTCCAGTAGCTGATTTACTCGAATTATCTGCCATCTGTTGGAATAACCAGGTAGATTGGCTCGTAATCTCTCATCCCATCCTGGATTCTGTCGTCAAAACTCACTACTTGTGTTAGGATGGAAACAGGAAAACAGATTGAAAAAACGTGCCAATATCGGGATTAGCTGCGAACGATAACCAAGTTCGGCTCTAGTTGAGGAGTGGCATTAAATAAACGCGCTTGCAAGATTTA
>JH610529.1 GCA_000252485.1 Prochloron didemni P4-Papua_New_Guinea
CCAAACGGGCTGGATATTGCACCAGCAGTTAACACGGTTTTGTCTGAAACACTTCCTGGAGCTATCATATCACAGAATCGTTCAGTGCGACAAGCCCCCTGGGGAAGTTTCTCATTTTTATTTGGGGGTGTGGATTTACCTCATGACCAAGGAACCCTATAAATCAGCAACCTCAACTATTCAGGACTTACCCAAACAAGTCGAGAAACCGGGTTTGGAGTCCGGATACAACGGCCTATTATCCAGAGTTTTAGTTCAGAAACCCGGTTTCTGGGTAAGTCCTACTATTAAAACAACTAAAGAAACCCTATCAATATGGTACAAGCCCCTATTAAAACTCTCAGCTTAGAGGAATTTCTCAAACTTCCCGAAACAAAACCAGCAAGAGAATATATCCAGAGAAAAATTATTCCAAAACCCATGCCCCAAGGACAACACAGCACCATTCAAGTTGAGCTAACTGAAGCTATTAACGCTGTAGTGAAAAAACAAAAGATTGCTCGCGCTTATACGGAACTTCGCTGTGTATTTGGAGGACGTGCAATTGTACCGGATATTGCAGTATTTTTATGGGAAAGAATCCCTGTGGATGAGAACGGTAACGTTGCCAATGTTTTTAATCTGGCACCGGATTGGATAATTGAAATCCTCTCTCCTAACCAAAATCAAACAATTGTTACCGAGAAAATTTTACACGCTCTGGATTGCGGTAGCCAAATGGGTTGGTTAATAGATCCAGAAAGCCAATCTGTTTTAGTTTATCCTCGGGGACAACAGCCACATTTTTTCTCAGCCAAAACTGCAATTTTACCTGTACCCGAGTTGGGGAAAGATTTACAATTAACAGTGGGGGAGATATTCGGATGGTTGAAACATCAATAGGGGTTTTATCCCCCTAAATCCCCCTTGTCAAAGGGGGACTTTCAACATAGAAGTGTTGTATCATCTGACTTTCAACTATTCTCTCTTGCGGACTCTGTGTCCTCTGCGTCTCTGTGGTTATTTCCATATTATTAGTAATTGTAGGTTGGGTTAAGCCATAGCGAAACCCAACACCAACTTGATGCTTTGTTGGGCGTTGCCCTGAGCGTAGCCGAAGGGTTTCGTGGCGGAAACCCAACCTACGATTCAAATACGAAAATATTTGCGAAAAATAGTTTATTGCATCGCAGTATAGATTGAGGTTATCCCTTGGATTGAGAAACCGGGAATATTCCAAAGTTTTAACATTAATCCTTAAAATAATAGGAGAAACCCGGTTTCTTGGCTGAAATCTAATGTCACTAAACTAGAGAGAACTGCTATATATTATTAATTCATTTATTCTCTCTTTCCGACTCTGTGTCCTCTGCGTCTCTGTGGTTATTTCCATATTATTAGTAATTGTAGGTTGGGTTAAGCCATAGCGAAACCCTTCGACTACCGCGGTCCCTGAGCGCTCGCCCTGAGGGTCGTCGAAGGGTAGCCGAAGGGCAGGGACCACCCAACACAAGTTTCCTGGGCTTGTTGGTTTTCGTGGCGGAAACCCAACCTACGATTCAAATACGAAAATATTTGCGAAAAATAGTTTATTGCATCGCAGTATAGATTGAGGTTATCCCTTGGATTGAGAAACCGGGAATATTCCAAAGTTTTAACATTAATCCTTAAAATAATAGGAGAAACCCGGTTTCTTGGCTGAAATCTAATGTCACTAAACTAGAGAGAACTGCTACGAAGCTGGGGCGCAACGCACTACACTACGTATAGTAATTGTAGGTTGGGTTAAGCGATAGCGAAACCCAACACCAACTTGATGCTTTGTTGGGCGTTGCCCTGAGCGTAGCCGAAGGGTTTCGTTACCTCAACCCAACCTACGAACAATAAACTCGCCACTTGTTCATTGTTCATTGTTTATTGTTTATTGTTCATTGTTCATTGTTCATTGTTCATTGTTCATTGCTAGATTAGTTTTCAATCAATACCCTAGCTATTTTTTGCAGTAAAGATGATTGACTATTCTCGCTAATTTTCAAAACATCGTGGGTTAGGGTACTGAAATGTAAAGCTGCGATGGGTTCCTTTATAAGTTCGGATGTAGGAATTCGATCCTCAGACTCATATGGCCTGCCTATAAAATGGTAGACTCTAAATGCTCTTGGTATCGATTGAGGGATATTTTGGGCAGAGGGAACGTAATACTGGATAAAGTCGTCATTCTTTAAATCCAAACAGATCATCTTTTGTATTTTATTCTTTGGTTTGATTTCATCATTATAATAAGAAACCAAGGGTAGTAACTTGCTTGTACCTCGGTTAATTTCTAGGGTTCCCTCTTCCATCTCCTCAAGAATCCCATCTCGTCCAATTAATTTTGGCGTGAACTTATCACTTGTATAACAACTGATATATTTTTCTGCGGATTCATCTACAAAATAGTGTTGCCTGTCAATTAATTTACCCGATCTTTTGGCTTTTCTTAAAAATTTAAATTTCTTTTCAATTTCTTTCAGATCCCGAATTATATTTTCAATATAGATGGAGCCATCTTTATAAAGAAATTGTACCGCTACTGCTTTGGGTTTTTTATTTCTAGGACTGCGTACATAGATGGTCACAAATTGTTGTTCAGCAAATGATTGACGAGGAATTGACAACCCAATACTCTTGTCTAGGTCTAGAATACTTTGCCTCATCCAGTTTTTAATTCTCAATTCAATGAATACTTTCTCATATTCAGATGAGATTTTTATTTTCCTCTTCTTTTCGTCATTGTATTTATTCCAAAACTTTTCCCATTCTTCCCAGTTTTTTCTTGTCGTAGATAGGAAAATAGATGGCCTTCTACTTCCAAAAGTTGCCCAGCTGTAACACGCTGAGTATCCTCGCGTAAATCATCTATATCAATTTTGGTTTTTGTATAAGTGACAACGGAACGAACGGATTTTTCTTTATCCGATTTTACAGCTTGAAATTCAGATAGATTTATACCTTGGATGCTAAAAAACTCCCCTGTCTCCAAATAGTTAAATCTTCCCTTTAGCTGAGAATAAAAATCAACTGTGGGCTTTTTATCGATTTTGGTGGATGGATACCAGAGATCATCATCTCCCAGGTAAGCCATGGAACCGGCTTCTTCTTCTAATAGTTTGTTAAAAATTAAATAGTTTTTGCTTTGATCCAGTTCAATATCCGACCAAGATTTAGCTTCAGTAATTTTCCAGCAAGGAGCGGCTTCACCCTCAACGTCTATTTGTTCGTAGGTGCTAATGGTTTTGCCAGAATTATAAAATGAGATGGAAGATATTCCTTGATGCTGCAGAAAATTTGTCAAAAACTCTTGGTCAGATTCAGTTAAATCCACTCCAGTGTTGTTAATGATTTCCAACGATTTTAGAGATTCTATATTGTCTTGTTGGATAAAAGGCTTGTCTAAATAGTGGTCAGCCTGAAAATCAAGTCTTTCAAAATTAATCTGGCATTCCCTTAAAAAATCCTCAAGTTTGGTCATGAGGTTTTGGTAGAGATAAAGCTGAGTTTTTTTGAATTTCTCATATTTTTCACTATCTCCAGATTTAGGAAATTGCATAAAATTAATATCATTTTTGCCACGACCGTCCAGATTGCGGTCAAAATAGTAATTTTTCTTTTCGTGGATTAACAACTCCCCTAAATCCTCACCATCTAGGGTACGGTAGTTATCTTCTGCTAAGAATCGCTTGTGTTTGCGAGATAAATTTAATGTTAATACATGGTGTTGATTGTAGTTAACTAATAAATCGTGTCCCCAGACAAAAAGATTTGGTTTCGATTTATTCGATTTTTTAGAATGAACTAAAAATAATTCTTCAAAACCACTTATTGTGTCAGTGACTTGATCGAGAAGATAAAACTTGAAAACCAAATTTAAAATTCTTTCTCCATGATTTTCAAAAAAGCGTTTCCATCTAGAATCGCCTTTCTTACCGGACAAAAAGAATACATGGTTTTTTCCATCAGCATATGAACTAAAGTACTGAATCTCTGAGTAGTTGACATTTTGACCCGATGTATCAAGCTGTTCTTTAATCTTCTTTTTAATGTCTCTATGCAGTTTTCTATAAAAACTAGATTTTGCTTTCTCATCTTTACTTTCAGGAGAGGAATATGGAAGCTCAAAATGCTCAATTCCTTTCCCCGCGTTACTGAGATATTTAAAAAGTTTCTCGGCAACATCTTCTAGACTAGCTTTGGCAACATCTTCTGGACTAGCTAAAATCTTGAGCTGATTGGTTCGGGATTTAGCTGATGGGTCTTTAATTATTTGAAATGATTCCATTTGTTGTTTTTGCTTTTGTTTTTTCATGATTATTTGAGTGTGGTTAAAAGTAGACATTGTAGGGTGCGGGCGCTAAGAGCGGCGCTTCGCGGGGCGTAACGCACCGCAACCCATAAATACAAGCTCCGGCAATTTGCGAATATCCAATTAATTTTGCCTAGGTACTTATATATAGACATGATATCACCTCTGGGCTGCTGACGCAATCGCGGGTAAGCCGTGACTATTGAGAATATAAAGTTCAACTGTGTTTGACTGCACTATGATTGTTTTTTGAGACCAACAGGACTTAGGCAAAATTTGGTCTAAGACACTATGGATATTGTGGTGCGTTACGAACGCACCCTACTGATAGCTGAAATAATAATAAACCCCAGAGAGAGGAAGTCACAGGCAGAGGAAAAAGAGAGAGCTAGTTTTTCTTCATTCATGTCTCAATTATGCGCCTGAAATAGAAAGTTTCTGAGTATCTTAGATTCCACCGGACAATTGCTATCATCGAAGTAAATCAAATTGCCAGACCATAGGGTTGACGAGAGTTCCCGCTTTATTGGTGCTGTTCCATGCAAATTTAACAGTAAACCTCTCACGGTGGCAAATTCTGTATAATCTGAAACAATGGTGTTTAATTTCTCTTTAGTTTTTTCCACCGTCTCCTGGGAAAGGCGATTTCCCGAGGCTTTACTCCAAGCTTTCACATCGATACAAAATAGAGTATCCTTCTTAAGATAGTAAAAATCGAAAAGCTCGTATAGCTTATTATACTTTTGGAAATCTGAGAATTGCTCGAAACCATATAAGGTTTTTATATTCTTCCAGTCTTTTCCTTGGAAAATTACATCTTCAATCCAACGGGCCACAAAATTTTCAGTTAGGGACGGATAAAAGACATCGTAAAAGAAATGGGGGCGGGGAATATAACGGTTAAAGATTTCTGGATCGGGAATCAACTCACGGTAGAGCCTGTAAATTTCTTGAGTAGAATCATTTCGCAATTCAATTTCATTGCCTTCCAGATCGTAGCCTCCCCCATTGGTTTTGAGAGATTCCGGATACAATCGCTTTTGGTAATCATAGGTTTTTTCTCCATTGATACTATCGCTAATAATCTGGAATTTTTCACCATTTTCTTCTTCCCAAGCTAAATAAGGAGTAAATTCCGGTTGTTGGGAGTTGTGATAAAATAACGACTCAATAAAATTAGTACAAAAGAGTTGTGACTTCTCTAACTTTGCTAGATACTGTTTTGGATCTCGGAAGGCAATGGGGTCTCTTAACGCCTCCCACGCTCTTGTAATCTCAATGTTTTTTGGATTTTTCTTAAATGATTCTATCTCCTCTAACATTTTCGTTTTATGTTTGTTAAAAGCAGAAGCAGCATCAATTTCCTTGTAGACATGGTCCTCGTAATTCTTAATGCACCGCTTTTTTTCGTCTTCTCTCACCGTCAAGTAAACTTGGTGGTTGTTCAGAGACAATTTGCCAATTTCATCAGGTTCTTCCTGTTCTAGGTAATTATACAAGTTGACCAAATTTTTTCTGGTTTCTTCATTCAGAAATATTTTGCTAACTTGATTAGGAAAGTCTCGTCGCTCCGATCTGCCGATCGCCTGTACAATTGCCTTGCCCAATAAAATTTGATGTTGTTGAGCTTTAAATCTGCCAGCTTCTGGTTCGCTGAGATATTGGTTAAATTCTTTGATTTCCTTAGAATCTGTCACAGTGACAATACTTTTCATTATAGCAAAATGCTGAAGTGTGGTAGATTTTTGCTCATCCTGATCTTCTGATTTCTGAGCTAGATTATCTTTCCCTCTCTTCTTCTTACCTTTGGAGGGTTTCATCATTGTATAGAAACTGTCTGTTAACAAAATCAAAGAATCAAAATCTTTCTCCTCCCCATTTTGAGTTTGGACTATGGGATTTAATCCTTTGGAGGCGGACTGATAAGCTGAAATAAAGAAAATTTTCTGACCTTCTTCTTCCACCAGCTCATCCAAGTAGCTTTTACCAGTTGTTTTGTCATTGTAATCTTTATTGAACCTTGCATTGTATAAAACGATTTTAATCCGAGTTTTGCTTTTATATTTTTTGTGGTTTACCCCGTGCAAATAATATATTTTGGGATGTTCTACCTCTTTTTCCTCTGGGTTCTTGTTTTGACTTAATTTAAAGTGTCCATTACGATCTATCTCCCAAGATTGGAGCAACTGTTCAATCCAGCGTAGGGTTTGAGTAAAAGCAATGGTCTCTTGAATCTCCTCATCTTCCAATAGATAAAACAAGAAACGAATAAAGTTATTTAGTTCTTGTATTTTGTAGGGATTCCAGCGAAAGGGCCTGTTTGTCTCAGCCTCAATCTTTTTTTTATAAGCGTCAAGAAAATCTTTTAAGATAAGTTCTTCAAACCTGGCTACAACTTCTTGAGTTTCCTGATTAGGAAAAGATGATAAATCTTGGTTGAAAAAATTTACCGTAATCTCTCGCTTACTTTGACGAGACTCTCTAATTTGTTCACAAAGGGAGACTTCGCCTTGAGTCATCCGTTGAAAGTAACTTTGACCGGAGGTACTACGTAACTCATCTTCTAAATAACCAAAGTCGTAACTGGTGCTTAAATCCCCAGTAATACCCCCGGTTGCTGAAATCAGAAACAGCACATTGGCGTTCTTAGCTAAGATAGATTTTATCTTTTCTTCCGGAGAAGTAAATATAACAGTGCTACCAATAGCAACTTCTGTGAGTGCCGGGTCAATCAGTTTTTTGTCAGGATGTTGATAACGAGAGATTTCTTTAAGATTGACCATGGACTTATTGCTTTCATAGACATAAGCACGATTTAAATATTTGAGCTGTGGATTTTCCCCCCTACGTTCTTCATTTGCCTTTTTAACTTTATCTATCTGTCGCGACCAAATCTCTAAGGAACGGGATTGAGAATCCTCAGCACCTAGAACATTAACGAGAATATCTTTAATCTTTTTGATTTGGGTACCCATAGCAAAAATTGTATAAATCAACTGGGCTACAGAGGTTCCCTCGGAAACTTTTTTCTCCTTGTACTCCATTATACGAACATGACCGCCGGCAGGTTTGACGAGAAACAATTTTTTCAGAAGTTCGATGTTATATACATATAGATCGTTATAGCAAAAAATGTTCATCAAATTATTCTTGTTCTCGTTGTAAAGCTCTTGGGGAATTAACAAACTTCGATTGTTCTCGAATTTGGACAATACTCTCGATAGGACTTCCCAGTCCAATTCAATTGGATCCTCTTCATCGAAATCCTGGAAAAGCTCGACAATTTCTTCTAAGGATTTGTCTATCCCTTTATAAATCTTGATTACTTCTTGCAAAAATTCCCTAGAGTTTCCTTCTTCCGAGGTCAATCGTTGATAGATTGGCAGATATTTTTCCAGTCCCGGGTAAATCCTTTTTCCTTTCTCAATAACTTCTTGAAATTCCTCATAAGCTCCCGTATTCTTTTCAAGAAAATTTAATAATGCTCTATTTTGCTGGTTTTGAGTGGAAAAAAGCAGAGAAAATTCTCTCTTGATAGATGACAGGGCATTATTGATTGCCATGTCTTCAGGCGAGACGATCTTAATTTTTTCTTGTAGCATGATTTGATACCCATCTTCCTGCTCGTCCAAAGCGAAGATAAATTTCCTTGCACTGAGCGTAGCCGAAGTGTTCGAGTTGTTTGCTGGAGCGATGGCGTATTTATCCAGATATTCACTTTGCTTGACCCATTGTTCATTGCTCCATTTAAAATAGGGAATCTGGGTTTCAAACTTTTTATAGGTGAGCAGCAAAATCCCTGATTTTTCTCGTAGGAGATGGAGGGGAAAAAATATTTCCATTAAGTTTAAACATTCAGCGGGCCAATGGGTTTGCTCAAATTTACACTTGATGAAAAATTCTAAAAAACCTTCCAGTAAATTATTTACTTCCCGTTTGGCTTTCGTAATTTCAGATTGATTAAACTTGTCATCTCCTAATCCTACCCTCCTCACATACTCAAGACGGTTAAAAACACCTCTTACTTGCTGGAGTTTGGCTTGATTTTCCTCAACTTTTTCACGAGAAGCTCTATTTTCATCTATATTCCACAAATTTCTGTTGTTGAGAATTGAAGGGATCCAGTCTTTATAGTTTTCGATCAACTCATCCGTCGTTTTCATTTCTAATGAGTTTAGTTTATAGACGGGAATATGTGGGTATTGACTCTTAAGTGACTTGGGAACAGATAAATGTTCTCTTAATGGGGCAATATAGATGCCGATTATTTGACTATCTGGATGTTTTTTAATTGTTTGATATATTGCTTGAAACAATTGGTGAGTCTTTCCTGAGCCGGTACCGTAATTGATGAGTTTGAGTTGAGGTCTGTCTTCTTGAAAACTAGCTTGGATGGTTCTCAGGTAGGAATCAAGAATTTGGTTACGAACTGATTTTGTTGACATTGGTTACTACTCTACTATTTGAACTCTATTATTTGATAGGAAATCTGAAAAAGAATGTTACAGTTTCTA
>JH610530.1 GCA_000252485.1 Prochloron didemni P4-Papua_New_Guinea
GGATTTAGGGGGATAGAGCGCTTAGGGACTAGTAATATGATTTTCCTTCTTGCTACAGATACATTAATGAATGATTTCAGCCCAGAAACCGGGTTTGGACTATTATTTTAAGGATTAATGCTAAGATTTTGGAAAGAAACCCGGTTTCTCAACCACGGAATAACCTCAATCTATACTATGATGCAACCCTGGGGTGTGGTCAAAAGTAGTCGTTTGGGCCTGAATATGTATTTGTCAACGTGGGGTAGCCCTCTGGGCTGCCTCAGAGTAAGCCGCGATTATTAAGAATATAAAATTCAACTGTTTTTGACCGCACCCCTTGCCCTGCGGCACAGGTTGTTGTGTTGGGTTTCGCTATGGCTCAACCCAACCTACAATTATTGATAACTACAATTATTTATAACACGATTATATCTGTAGCAACCGTTTTCAGATGTGATATAAATCATGTCCTTCCCTCTAAATCTATAGCGCTTCGCGCTGGTGTCGTTACATGCTACATTGCGTACAAAAATACTACACTGGCTACATCACCTTTGAACAAAGCAAAAGGAGCGTTTTTCTTATTAACCTCTTAATTGCCTGCACTGAGCGCTTGCCCTGAGCGAAGTCGAAGGGTAGCCGAAGTGTTCATTGCTCATCGCTCAAGATTTAGATTAACAATCAGTGTTTTTGAAATACCCCCAAGGGAATTCGAATCCCTGTCGCCTCCGTGAAAGGGAGGTGTCCTAGGCCTCTAGACGATGGGGGCTTGTTTGTTCCACCGTTTATAAGACTAACGCAGATTTTTTCCTGTGTCAACCCTTTTGGGAAAAAAAATCCAAAAAATTTTTTGAGTACAGCACTACCCATTTAGGTTAGGACATTAATAAAGCCTGAAACCTAGTCACAGCCTGGTTTTGAATTTTGAATTTTGACTATAAGCGTAGCGCTATACCTGTGGACTCCTTTAGGACTTAGGCAAATAGCTCTCTTATACCGGGTTTCTGGGTAAGTCCTAAGAATATTGTAACTGCAGTCCGTCAGAGGACTATTGATACTGCTTTTGACGGAGGCGATAGATGTTGTGGTGGGCA
>JH610531.1 GCA_000252485.1 Prochloron didemni P4-Papua_New_Guinea
CAGATGAGTAGAGATAAGGTTAGAATTTTTACGAAAGATAAAGAAACAGTAGGGTGGGCATTGCCCACCACAGCTTGCGGAGAGGGTCGTCGAACTGCATCTATCGCTATAGTTAAAAGCAGTCGAAGGACACCCTACAGCTGAAACTGAAACGGTGCGTTACGAACGCACCCTACAACTGAACCGCAGATAAACGCAGATGAGTAGAGATAAGGTTAGAATTTTTACGAAGATTAAAGAAACAGTAAGATGAGCGATCACATTGCAGTAATTGGTCTAGGCTATGTGGGTTTACCTGTGGCGTTAGCATTTGCTAAGAAATTCCCCAACACCATTGGCTTCGACATCAATAAGCAAAAAGTTACTGACTTACAACAGGGGATAGACCCAACGGGATCTGTCTGGGACCATGAATTAAAATCCTCTAACCTGAAAATTACTGCCTCCTCAGAAGACTTAGCTGAGGCGAACTTCTTTGTGGTTGCTGTTCCTACCCCTATTGACTCCAACAACAGACCGGATCTCACGGACTTAAGGTCAGCTTCTGAGACTTTAGGCCGCGCGATCGCACCGGACTCGGTGGTAGTCTACGAGTCTACTGTCTATCCAGGGGTAACAGAAGAAGTCTGTGGACCGATTCTGGCTCGGGTATCTGGCTTACAACAGGGGGTAGATTTTAAATTAGCCTATTCCCCAGAAAGGATTAATCCCGGAGATAGGGAGCATACCCTGGAAAAAATTGTCAAA
>JH610532.1 GCA_000252485.1 Prochloron didemni P4-Papua_New_Guinea
TCTCCCAAAGCTTGCAATAAATCTTGCAAGCGCGTTTATTTAATGCCACGAGTCAACTAAAGCAGAACTTGGTTATCGTTCCCAGCTAATCGAGATATTGGCGATACTTTCCAATCTGTTTTCATGTCTCCATCCTAACACAAGTAGTAAGTCTTGACAACAGAATCCAGGATCGGACTTGAGACTGCGAGGGAATCTACCAGGTTGTTCCAACAGATGGCAGATAATTCCAGTTAATCAGCTACTGGCGCAAGCCTCTTCGTGATAAATTTCCTTTTCTCGTTGAATGAAAATATCTGCTAAAGCTTGATAAGCCTCGGTCCATGCTTCCATAATCTCCGGAGTGGCTACCTCTCCCAAAACATCTTTCATTGCTTGCAGGAGACATTGCCCAATGACCGGGTACTGTTCCGCAATCACCCGAGTATTGACATGTTTGTGGGCAATATGTTCTACTGCAGATTGCAATTCATCTAGTTTATCGATATGAGTAGCATAGGCATAAACCGATGCGGCTAGCTTTGCGGATTGTTTTTTCCCTTCTGCAGGATCTTTCATCCAGGTATTCTCAAAAAAGCGCTTGTACTCTGGACGTTCGCCAAAGGCGATTTCATACATTCTGTCGGTAATTTCTTTGCCTTTTTCTTTTACCACTGGAGCTGTGGCTTTAACAATATCGATAGTTTTCTGACTGACCATATTAATTTCGCGCAAGTAGCAAGGTGATTATAGGCAGGCAAAGGTTAGATTGTAAGAAAATTACACTTTTCTTAAAGATAGACTATAGTTTGAGTATCCCGTAGATGTTATCTCAAATCAGAGACTATTGATACTACTTTTGACGGAGGCGATAGATAGTGTGGTGGGCAGTGCCGCACCCTACGAAAAAACTGGAGCTGTGGCTTTAACAATATCGATAGTTTTCTGACTGACCATATTAATTTCGCGCAAGTAGCAAGCTGATTATAGGCAGGCAAAGGCTAGATTGTAAGAAAATTCCGCTTTTCTTAAAGATCGACTATAGTTTGAGTATCCTGTAGATGTTATCTCAAATCAGAGACTATTGATACTACTTTTGACCACAGGGATAGATGGTGTGGTGGGCAGTGCCGCACCCTACGAAAAAACTGGAGCTGTGGCTTTAACAATATCGATAGTTTTCTGACTGACCATATTAATTTCGCGCAAGTAGCAAGGTGATTATAGGCAGACAAAAGCTAGATTGCAAGAAAATTACACTTTTCTTAAAGATAGACTATAGTTTGAGTATCCTGTAGATGTTATCTAAAATAGGTAAAAAAATGCTATAGATAATATCCCCCTAAATCCCCTTAAAAAGGGGGACTTTCTAC
>JH610533.1 GCA_000252485.1 Prochloron didemni P4-Papua_New_Guinea
CCAGGCTCCCCCCTTTTGAAGGGGGGCTGGGGGGGATCCAACTTGAAAGAATTTGGAAATAACTTATATATAAACACTATTGTATTAAAATAAAACAAATAGAGTAAATCATGACTATCGCTTTTTTTCAATTCTACGACGAACTCAATTATTTTCTTCCTGCCGCAAGAAAGGAAACTAGTTTTTCTCATAAGTTTAAGGAACGAGCTTCTATTAAAGATGCCATTGAATCTCTAGGAGTTCCTCACCCAGAAGTTAATTCCATTGTGGTTAATGGGAAAGGAGTAGATTTTTCCTATCTGATTGAAGATGGAGATCGGATTTCTGTTTATCCTGTTTCTAAATCTGACCCACCAACAGTTTTACTCAGACCTCCTTATCCCCAGGTTCCTCGTTTTCTCTTGGATGTTCATTTAGGCAAGTTGACTTCATTTCTCCGAATGTTAGGTTTTGATAGTTGGTATCGCAATGACTATGAGGATGAAGAATTGGCTCGTATTTCTGCTGAGGAAACCAGGATTCTCTTAACTAGAGATTTGGGCTTGTTAAAGCGCAGTATTGTGACTTACGGTTATTATATCAGAGCAACGGAACCGGAAACTCAAGTGCGAGAATTGCTGCAGCGATACGATTTATTTAATTTAGTTCAACTCTGCGGTCGTTGTGTTAGTTGTAATGGTCTGTTACAACCGGTAGAAAAGGAATTAATTCTCCATCGTCTCCTTCCCCAAACGAAAGAGGAAATAGATGAATTTAAAATTTGTGGAGAATGCGCTAAAATTTATTGGCAAGGCTCTCACTATGACAAAATTCAAGAGTTTGTTCGTCGGGTCTGTTAAGGAATCCATATTTTCGCACAGAGCTAGGTGGAGGCAGAGGGAGATAGAGAGAGATTATTAGATTTTATCTAAAATATGGAACAAGTTAAAAGTAAAACAAGAATAAGATGGTTGGGCATAGACCCTGGTTTGGCTATTGTGGGCTGGGCAGTATTAGAGGGAAATGAGATCGGAGAAGAATCATGTTTAATAGATTATGGTATCATTGAAACAGACAAGAAACTGCCTACTCCAGAAAGATTGGTAGAAATAGAAAGAGATATGGTGGATTTAGTAGAAGAGTTTCAACCGGATCAGATTGCTCTGGAAATGCCTTTTTTTAACCGTCAAATTAAAGCGGCTGGAGGAGTATTGCAAGCAGTGGGAATTATTAATCTAGTTTGCTATCGGGAAGCAGAAATAATCCCGGTTCAGTTACATCAAGCTAGTTGGAAAGCTCATTTAGGTAATGGAAAAGCTACTAAAGCAGATGTAGCGGAAATATTGCAACAACTTTTTGATTTGCAACGGCTGCCTATAGATGATAGTGTGGATGCTATTGGTATTGGGTATGCTGCTCTTTGTGGTTTGAGAAATCAAATTAGTTAGTGAAAAATTTGAAAGTTATAGCAATGAGCAATGAACAATTAACAATGAACAATTAAGAGGAAGAGCAGAAAAATGCCCCTTTCGCTTTGTACAAAGGTGATGCAGCAGATGCAGCATTTTTGTAGAAAGAAAGAATGTAGCATGTAACGACACTTTAGGAGCGAAGCGCTATAAACAAAAACCAATGCTTAAAATAAGTTGAAGAAACACAAACAAAGTATTGACATTTGGACAATTTTTTTGCTAGTGTATTGGGGAAAGGCAAGGTACAATATTAGATATTAGGCTTTTAAAAAATAACCAACAATCCAATCTGCTAGATGCAAAGGATAAATCCAATGGGTAATCAGCCAGAAAACGAGCAGTTGAACAACAACACATCTGAATCACACAAGGGAGCGGTGGAAACTATTCAGAAACCTGGCATCATCTGCCAACCTAATTATGGGAAAGGTGATTTCTTGGGAAAAAATGAGATAATTCTCGGAAAATACAATATCAACGTTAATCAAAACCAAAAAATTCAGATTGGAGAGGAAGAGTACACTTCACGAGATATTGTAGAACTTACTGTGGAGGAAGTTGAGCGTATACGAGGTGAACTAACTAGATTAATTCCCACAAAAGAAGCTCTTATACGTCTGACTAAACTTCGTCAGCTTTCCCCTCTTTCAGCATTTCTAAAAAAACAAGATCTATTTGGTTCTCAATTATCTTTGCCCTTTGGCATAGGAGAGATGAAACCTGTAACAAAACTTGATGTTTTTGAAGATTATATCAAACTATTGGACAAACTAAAAGAAAAATTTCAATTAGCCCCATCTCTTGAAGCAGATAAATTGCCTGCAGTACAGAATGAATTAAGAGCTATTGCCGATAAGATAAATATTGAAATATATAGATTAGATTCCGTGTTTTTAAGATTTTTATACCGCTTCATGACACCTGGACGATTAATCAACAGTATGATATTAAAAATTGGACATAAAAAGCTTCAAGAAGAGGCAAAAATTCATCTTGAAGCGGTGAAGGAAATAGCAGAAGAATTATCGGATCTGCCTTCTGAAGTGGGTATTCTTAGCGACGAAGCCACTGTTATCATAGAAGTTATGTATGAAATTGAAAAAAGAAGAATTGACGTTGAAGAATTAGTCAATCTAGATAGAAGAAAACGAAATCAAACCATTGCTACGGTTATCTGCTACCTTCTTGCCATCATAGCATTAATGGCTTTTTTAGTTTTTAATGCTGATATGACGTTACAAGGAGAACAGCCACCCTTAAGGGATTTAAAGCTGCCACTGTTTGGCATACCATGGCCGGTTGTTTTATGGAGTTTTCTTGGCAGTTTTGCTGCCATGATTTATCGCTTTAACAGAAGACCAATTTACGATTTTGGCAATGCTGTAAAATGGATGATAACCAGACCTTTTCAAGGAGTTGTTCTGGGTGCAGCCTTCTACCTTGTTTTGGTCTCGGGATTGTTTCTCTTGACAGGTTCCAATCCGGCCAGTTCATCTAATTCGGTTCAATCTGATGAACTTATTTTAGTTCTTTCTTTTCTAGTGGGTTTTAGCGACAAATTTGGAGATACTGTGTTTAATGCTTTGGTAGACAGATATTCAGCAAATGCTGAAGATTCTTTAGATAGCCACAATAGTTGTGAGGGAAAAGAAAAGAAGGAAGAGAAAGAAAAGGAAAAAAAGTGATTTTTGTTTGATTAAACCGCAAAGAATCTAGAATGTAGGTTAGCCATTGCCTAGCAAAAGCGATCGCCACTTGTTAATTGTTAATTGTTAATTGTTAATTGTTCATTGTTCATTGTTCTCATGGTAGATTTCCTCACCCCCTCATCTTTCACTGCCCTTGTATCATGGGAATAGGGGCTCAAAACTGCTTGAGATTCCCTAAACTGCAGTTAAATCGGAAAATAGCAAGCAAAAACAAGATGGATAATAACGACTGGATCAAGCAACTATTAATGTTTGGGGTTGGCACTACATCCTTGGTAGCGGATAAAATGAAGGAAGTGAGCGAGGAGTGGGTTAAAGAGGGTAAAATCAACCCGGACCAAGCTAAAGGGATGGTGGATGACCTGATGGACCATCTCAAGTCGGAACAGGGCAGCTTTGAGGAGCAGATGGAACGCCAGATGCGCAATATGTTACAGGATTTGGGGGTTCCCCGCCAATCGGAAGTAGATGAGTTGCGGGGTCGGATCGATCGCCTGGAACGCCAAGTCAGAAATTTGGAAAATAAGCAATGGCGTTAAAATTTAGCAATGGAGAGCATGACTAAATCGCAGAGAAGCGATACTTAACGATATATAGCAGTTGATAGTTGATAGTGGACAGTTGATAGTTATACTGCAACCTGCGGTTGCTGGAACTCAATAGTAAACACTTTCATAGACTGGTATCATGATGTACATATTGACCAAGAAACGATATCAATAGACATGGTAAGAATTGGTTGTGAAACCCTAATCTATTAGGTATTATGAAAGAGATTTTTGTCAGTTTTGGGGTAATTGTGGCTTGTGCTTTGGTTTTGGTGGTTTATACCTTATTCACTACCAACGCTCAACAACCGGAGTTGGGCCAAAATCCAACCACACCCCCTACCGAAATTACTAGCAATCCACCAGCTACTGAGGAGCAAATAGATATGGATTTGGAAAATGCCGTCACTACCCCTTCGGGACTCAAGTATATTGACGTGGAAGAAGGAGATGGGGCGACACCAACCAAGGGCCAGAAGGTGACAGTTCACTATACTGGAACTTTACAAAATGGCACTAAATTTGATAGTTCTCGCGATCGCAATAGTCCTTTCTCTTTTACTATTGGGGTAGGACAAGTAATTAAAGGCTGGGATGAAGGAGTAGGAACCATGAAGGTGGGGGGTCGTCGCACTTTGATTGTTCCTCCAGATTTAGGTTACGGTTCTCGGGGTGCTGGCGGCGTTATTCCCCCCAACGCTACTCTCATTTTCGATGTAGAACTTCTGGGGATTCAATAGACATCTCTATCAACTATCAATGAATGATACTCTTATTCGTTGATAGTGGATAGTTGATAGTTGATAGTGGATAGTTGATAGTGGATAGTTGATAGTTGATAGTTGATAGCTCCCTTCGGTCGAATTCAAAATTCACAATTCAAAATTCAAAATTTAATTCGTGACGAATGTCTCCGCAAAAAATGGCAGAAACTAGACTGGCCTTATCCCTCTTGGTTTTTAGCTTGTTGTCAATTTTCAGATTCGGTCGAGTGGATAGTTGATTAATTGTTAATTGTTAATTGTTAATTGTTAATTGTTAATTGTTAATTGTTAATTGTTTATTGTTTATTGAAGAAAGGGAGCAACACTGCACTTAAAAATAACCCCAACTGTACCAATACTATACTGGGTCCGGAAGGTAAATCGAAAGTCCCGGAAATAACCATTCCCCCTACTCCACTAGTAGCACCTATGGCCGCTGAAGTAATTAAAAAAGGTACAAATTCTCGATTAATCAGCTTGGAGGTAGCAGCAGGAATTACCAAGAAACCGTTAATCAATAAAATCCCTACTGCCCGAATAGTTAAAGCAATAGTGACGGAGAGTACAATAATAAAAAAATAGCGATAGGTTTGCACCGGTACGCCCTGGACTTTAGCTAAATCGGGATTGAGAGTTAGGAGAATTTGCTCAGGTAAAGTGGTAACTAGAAAAATAATTGTTCCAGCCAAAAGAAGCAATAATAAGACAAGATCTAGATTATTAAGAGCGAGAATATCTCCAAATAAAATAGAAAGCAAATTTCCTCGATATCCGGGTAAAAAACTGAAGCCAATAATAGCTAAAGAAACAGAACTGGCTAAAGCGATGGATAAAACCGTATCGCTCCCTAAATTAGTCTTGTCGATTAAATAAACAACTCCCAAACCGAAAGTGACAGTAAGGCCAATTAAACCCCAAGTGGGAGGTAATTGTAATAAGGCAGCAACTACCACTCCTAACATGGCTGAATGACCTACGGTATCGCCAAATAAAGATAAGCGACGTAAAATAGTAAAACTGCCCAGTAATCCCCCTAAAATACCAAAGAGAACTCCTCCGAGCATTGCTCTTTGCATGAAAGGGAGACTAAAAAGAGTTAACCAATCTGAAAAATTCACCTTTTAACTTCCCTCTCTTTCCCTCTCTTCTCTTTCCTTTGTGTCCTCGATCGTGGCACAGGCATCTTGCCTGTGACTTCCTC
>JH610534.1 GCA_000252485.1 Prochloron didemni P4-Papua_New_Guinea
TTTGCCTGTGACTTCCTCAGGACTTACGCAAAATTTGCTTGGAGGCACTATGGGTAGTGTGGTGCGTTGCGAACGCACCCTACTGCCATTTTTTGCGGAGACATTCGCCAATTCTTAAATTTTGAATTTTGAATTTTGAATTTTGAATTCGACCGAAGGAGCTATCAACTGTCAACTATCAACTGTCAACTGCTATAGCTAGGTAATTGATAATTGTCCGTAGATAATGGATTGGGATTGAGAGGAGAACCGTAAACTTGAAGCAAATTTTCTGGAGTTAGTGTTGCATTAGGCAAACCTTGAGCGAATAATTTGCGGTTCAAACAGAAAACGCGATCGCAATAATTGCTGACCAAATTTAAATCGTGACAAACCTCCAAAATAGTCCAACCTAATTCTTCTTTTAATTCATTCAATAAAATAGCAAATTCTGCTTCTCCCGTGCGGTCTACTCCCGCTAAAGCTTCATCTAAGACTAAGAGACGGCGAGGAACCACTAAACAATAAGCTAGCAAAACTCGCTTCAGTTCGCCACCGCTGAGAGTGCCGATTTTTTGCTTGGCTTTCTGGTGCAAGTTGACTCTTGCTAATGCTTCTTGGACAGCACAGTATTTCTGTTTATTTCTTGAGAACCAGTTTTGTTTGGGTAAGCCTAAACTAACTAACTCGGAAACAGTGAGAGGAAAAGAGCGATCGAAGGGAAACTGTTGGGGAATATAGCCAATTTTCGTTAGTGTCCGCTTTAATTTTTTGCCCTCACAACCAAAAATAGTCACTTGTCCTGATGTAGACGGGATTAAACCCAAAATAGTCTGAATCAGAGTACTTTTACCCGCGCCATTGGGACCAATTATAGCAGCGCGAGTGCCTGGTAATAAGTCAAAATTAATGGAGTCTAGAGCTAGATAATTGCCCCGTCGCACTGTTAAATTGCGCACGCTAATGGCAGTTTTATTAATAGGGAAAATCAAATTTTTCACTGGACTTAGGTTATTTCTCCTTGTTCTATAAAGTCAGATAGCAACCAACCGGTTATTGTATCAACTATCCACTATCAACTATCCACTATTAACTATCCACTATTAACTATCCACTGTTATACATGCTTTTTCTAAAGATGCTAGGTTTCGTCTCATGACTTGAAAATAATATTGAGGAGCTGGTTCCCCAGACTCGAGAGAATCTAAGGTTTCTATGGGTAAACCGGTGTCCTTAGCAATTTGTTCTAGACGCTTATCTCCTCCTGGTTCTGAGAGCAAGGCTTTAACTTTAAATTTTTTCACTGCTTGCAATACTTTTTGAATATCTTGAGGATTAAGATTGTCTTCTGGAATTTCTAAAATTGCTATTTGTGCCAAACCGTAACGTTTAGTTAAATAAGAAAAGGCATCATGAAAAGAGATAATGGTACAACCTTTTGCTGGTGCTAATTTAGTTTTAAATTCTCGGTCTAATTCCTGTAGTTGTGCGATATAATTATCAGCATTAGTACCATAGGTGGCTGAGTTTTCAGGGTCAGCAGCAATTAAACCATCCCGAATATTGGCTACTTGTTGCTGGGCTAATACTGGGTCGAGCCAAATATGAGGATCTCCTTGTTCGTGATGATGACTTCTACCATGTTTATCCTGTTCTTCATCATGTTCATCATCTTCATCATCTTCATGATGGTGTTCATGTTCGTCATCATGTTCATCATCTTCATCATCTTCATGATGGTGTTCATGTTCCTCATGGTTTTCATGATTTTCCTTCTCATGTTCGCCATCTTCTTCATGTTCTGCTTGAATTGGTTCTATTCCTGCACTAGAATCAATTTCAACCAGCTGAGAATTATCAGCATTAGCAATAAGTTTAGTTAAAAATTCTTCAATACCTAAACCATTTTTAATCAGAATATTGGCTTGTGCTAACGTTTGAATATTTCCCGGCGTTGCTTGATAATCGTGAACCTCGGAGTTGGTGGGAATGAGAATTTCCACTGGGATGCTATCCCCTGTCACTCCTCGAGTAAAGAGATAAACTGGGAAAAAAGTAGCCACAATTTTAGGTTTGGGATTGTTGGAGCGATTTTCCGAACAAGAGATAAGGGAAAGAAATAGAAAAGCAGAAATAGTCCCTAAACATGTCAATCTAGTCAGCAAAGAGGGGCGATCGCTTTTTTTGAAGGAGTGGGGTAACATTGAAAGCTTGGATTTACAATAGGATATGGGTTTTTTCGGGGTTTGTGAGAATGATAATCATTATCATATCACCCCTGAAAGAAAACTGTCTACCCTGTTGTAGATAAAATATTCCGTCTAGGGATATATCCTATCGCACTATGGCCTTCTACTTGTCCCACTGGGCGATCGCCATCTGTATTATACAATAATCTAAGTATGCAACATAACGAAGTGAGGTTATCCCGTGGTTTGAGAAACCGGGTTTCTTCCCACAGTTTCAGCACTATCCTTAAAATAATAAGAGAAACCCGGCGAATGGGCTGAAATCTAATCCATTCGCCCTTGTACCCCTAGCAAACAAACCTATTGCGCCATAAGCGATCGCCCAGTGTAAGATATAGCGCTACGCGCAATTCAAAATTCAAAATTCAAAATTCAAAAAGACGGCTATGACTAGGTTTCAGGCTTTGTTAATGTCCTAACCTAAAGACAGACGATCACCAAGATCGTGTAAAATAGCACCTAGTGTATCAAGTTTAGGATTGCCATTACTTGAAAGAGCCTTGTCAAGACTTTGATGATTGAGGTTAGTAAGTTCTGCCAGTTTTTCTATCCCACCTTGAGCCTTAGCCACATCACGGATTGCCAATAAAAACGCTTCACTATCTAGATCCTCTTCATAATCTTCTAACGCAATCTGTAGGTAAGCTCTCGCTTCTTTTGGATCTGCTAATTTTTCCAGATGCCACTGTTCAAATTCAATATAAGGTTTCATTGAGGTTATCCCGTGGTTTGAGAAACCGGGTTTCTTTCCACAGTTTCAGCATTATCCTTAAAATAATAAGAGAAACCCGGCGAATGGGCGGAAACTAGGCAGCCCAGAGGGCTACCCCACGATTGACTTTCCATATATTCAACCCCAAACAACCACTTTTGACCACACCCTTTATTGACTATTGGATAACCCTTTTTTTCCTTTTCGCCATTGCTCTAGAACTTTCTGAGCTTTAGGATCCAGGGAATTGAACAGAAAACGACCGGGAGATTTCTTGTTTGAGGTTCTGTTTTTCCGTCGCAGTTGCCCCATGGCTACATCTACTTCCCCCGCAAGTCTTTGAGCTGATATGGCGGAGGCTCCGTATCCCAATACTGTTAGTTGATGAGTTCGATCTGAAGTAGCTACAATCACCCGAGAGTGACCACCCTCGGCCTGATGGTGACAGCGAGCGCAAACTTTTTCAATATAAGTATCTGCAGTTTCCGCAAAAGCGGTATAATACACGGATAATTCACCAGTGTGATTTTCACTATAAGCAGGACTATTTTGATAGTGGGCATCAAAAACTACTTCCGTCTGATAACCAACCAGAGCGGTGTAATTGATTAAAATTTCTACCAACTCCAAGCGAGCTGAGTCAAGCCCGTGAGTATCTCTTGTGTTTTTCAGAGACGACCAAGTACCGATGACGTTATAACCGTCAACTAGTAAGAGGACTGGGTCAGATGAAGAGGACATCTCAGGGCCGTAGTTTCCAGATAGCTCGATTAAAAAAAGATTTTCTTAATCATTGTACCCTGTTGCCAGCATTCGTTGTTTGAGACTTTGAGGCTCTCCCCGCTCCACAACCTTCCCGCCATCGAGCAAAAAGGCACCATCGCAATAATTTAACTCTTCTAAACGGTGAGTTACCCAAAGGGCAGTTAAACCGCGACTTTTAACTAAGCTTTGTACTTGTCCCACTAACTCTAGCTGGGAATCGGAGTCTAGAAGAGCGGTGGGTTCATCTAAGAGTAATGTCTCGCAGCGGCGAGCAAGAGCCCCGGCGATGGCAATGCGTTGCTTTTGTCCCCCACTGAGAGCGTAAATGGGCCTTTGAGCTAAATCTAGAAGATTTACTGCTTTCAGGGCTGCCGTTACCCGCTCCCTGACTTTGCCTACCGAGAGATTTTCTGCCACTAGTCCAAAAGCCACATCTGCTCCTACTGTGGGCATTACTAACTGGCGATCGGGATTTTGAAAGACAAAACCTACTGGCTGGGTAATTTCAATTTCTCCGCGATCGGCAGTCAATAACCCAGCCAACAAACGCAGTAATGTGGATTTGCCGCTGCCATTGCTCCCTAAAAGCATCCAAAATTCTCCCTTGGGTACTTCCAGAGAGCAGGAATTTAACACTGGCTTGGCGGAACTCCAGCTAAAGTGCAAATCTCGCACCCGAATGGCACTGGGGGAATCCATTATTAATTTTCAGCTGCTGCAAAGAAACCAGGAGCTTTGCCGGAGGCTGTTGCTCCAGATTTCTCCGACACCATGGCGGCGCTGATTCGTTCGCTGAGGACGGCTACTTGTTTATCTGGTTGTTTTTCGCAGGTTAGTTCCAACACTTGGGGAATCCCAGAGCGCATTGCTTCCACAATTTCCCGGTATAGTTCCAGGGCATCGTCTTTTTCTTTCCGTTGTACGGATAGGGGCATGGGCGAGTTCTTCAAAGTCAAGTCAATATTGTACATTTAGTCCCAAGCAGTAGGAATACGTCTATTATTGTCACTTTTTGGATAGCTGTGGTGGAGGTTCGGTTACCACCCCATTTTGGCAGTAGGTCATGGGGTCAGTTTAAATGATTTTTAGATTTTCTTAAGAATTGAGTGGCTATACCCAGAAAGTTTGCTTTAAGATATAGTTAATTAAGAAACGTAAAGATTTTTCACATTTTGTTTAATCTTCTGATTAACAGCAGGAGATGAACAGGAAGGAGAAAATATCTAATCTTTGCCCTTATATCATCAATCATTGGAGATTTGCGTCATGACAGCTGTAGCAGGACGCGCCCCAGTACAAAGAGGATGGTTTGACGTTCTCGATGACTGGCTCAAGCGCGATCGCTTTGTATTCGTCGGTTGGTCTGGTATCCTTCTTTTCCCCTGCGCTTACTTAGCTCTGGGAGGTTGGCTCACCGGAACCACCTTCGTAACTTCTTGGTACACCCACGGTTTGGCTAGCTCTTACCTGGAAGGTGCTAACTTCTTAACCGTAGCGGTTTCCAGCCCTGCCAATGCTATGGGACATTCCCTCCTGTTCCTTTGGGGACCAGAAGCTCAATGGGACTTCACCCGCTGGTGTCAAATTGGCGGTTTGTGGAGCTTCGTTGCTCTTCATGGCTTTTTCGGTTTGATTGGCTTCATGCTGCGTCAATTTGAAATCTCTCGTCTGGTAGGCATTCGTCCTTACAATGCCATCGCTTTCAGCGGTCCCATTGCTGTGTTTGTCAGCGTCTTTTTCATGTACGCTTTAGGACAGTCTAGCTGGTTCTTCGCCCCCAGCTTTGGTGTAGCCGGAATTTTCCGCTTCATTCTCTTCTTACAAGGATTCCACAACTGGACTCTGAACCCCTTCCACATGATGGGTGTAGCAGGGATTCTCGGTGGTGCGCTGTTATGCGCTATCCACGGAGCAACAGTAGAAAATACCTTGTTCCAAGATGGAGACGATTCCAGCACCTTCCGCGCTTTTGAGCCTACTCAATCTGAAGAAACCTACTCCATGGTGACAGCGAACCGCTTTTGGTCGCAAATCTTCGGTATTGCTTTCTCCAACAAGCGCTGGTTACACTTCTTCATGTTGTTTGTACCAGTAACTGGCTTGTGGATGAGTTCTATCGGTATTGTGGGCTTGGCTTTAAACCTGCGGGCTTACGACTTTGTCTCTCAAGAATTACGGGCTGCTGAAGACCCAGAGTTCGAGACATTCTACACCAAGAACATTTTGCTGAACGAGGGTATGCGGGCTTGGATGGCTCCCCAAGATCAGCCTCACCAAAACTTTGTCTTCCCTGAAGAAGTTCTACCTCGCGGTAACGCTCTGTAGGAATTAGCAAATTTTAACTAGTGAGATTTTTCTTTAGCCCCTACTGCAGGGGCTAATTTGTTGTTGGTTATTTGTTGTTTGTTGTTGGTTGTTGGTTATTTGTTGTTGGTTGTTGGTTGTTGGTTATTTGTTGTTTGTTGTTGGTTGTTGGTTGTTTGTAAAATTCTAGTTTAGCTAGTATAGCGCTTCGCGCTCGCCTATTTACAGATTTTTCTGAGACTCCAAATGTATCAAGGGCTTCAAAATTTAGTTGTAACTACACCTTTCTAGCGAAGCGCTATAATTGTTAATTGCTCATTGTTAATTGCTCATTGTTAATTGCTCATTGTTAATTGCTCATTGTTAATTGCTCATTGTTAATTGCTCATTGTTAATTGTTAATTGTTAATTGTTATAATTGAGATGAGGAAAAGACGGTTATTATCTTTGGTATCGATGCTGATAATCATTCCTCTGGGTTTTTACCTCAAGTTCTGTCCAGGTTACGGTAGGGAATGGTTGAATAACTATGCTGCTGGCATACTATATGAAATTTTTTGGTGCTTGTTTTTCTTTCTAGCCATACCAAGGCAAAAAGCAGTCATTTCTATTCCTTTGTGGGTTTTTGGGATTACCTGCTTGTTGGAGTTTATTCAATTGATAAAAACGCCAATTTTACAAGCAATCCAATCTACCTTTATAGGAAAAATCTTATTGGGAACTACTTTTTCTTGGTGGGATTTTCCTCATTATTTAATCGGTTGTGTAATTGGTTGGTTGTGGTTAAGACAAATTTGGTTGATATCGAGAAATAGAGAAAAAGAGATCTAGAAATTGATTAAACTAATTTCATATATTATTTTCTGCTATGATTTCTAGATATTCTCTCTTGATGCGCTCACGAAGTGACCGCTTCGCGGCACGCGAAGAATGACACAAGAGAAAGTTTATTTTTCGTAGGTTGGGTTGAGGTCACGAAACCCTTCGGCTCCGCGGCCACTGCCCTTCGGCTTGCAGGGCAACGCCCAACAAGCCAAAAGATTCGGTGTTGGGTTTCGCTGTCGCTTAACCCAACCTACAATTATTTATAACACTATTGTATCTGTAGAAAACATTTTTAGATTTGATATAAGGAGTAATCTCAAATATAAAATATTAAATTGGAAAAAATGCCTAAAAGAAGCTTAGATCGCGATCTGCTCCGCAGCACACGCAGTGGCAGGCTTCGCCTGATCGGGCAATAAAAACTCAGGCGATCGCCCGAATCAATCCTTGCCAAGATAAGCTGCTGGCTAGAAGCCAAATAAAATCCTATTCGTATTTTATATTACTTTAAGCTACAATCAATTCAAATTTCACTTTCATTTTTTAACCTCTAGCAATAATATTTAACATTAAAAAAGAATCTCCTTCATATTCAGCATTTTCTAAAGATTCAATGGTTGATTCTTCTAGATCTAATAAGTTAGCTAAATCCTTAGTAGACAAATTATTAATTTCTTTTAATTTAACTATTTCCTTTGCTACTCTGTCATCAAGACGGGCTTTCTCTAATTCTAATTGACGTTGTGGATTATTTTTATAATAGCGTTGATAGAGTATTTTCAAGCCATCAGATGTTATTTTTTTGTGGTTCATATCAACTCCTGAAAATAATTAATACGAAATAAGTTTAGAGTTACTAAAAAAAGGAAATATTCCCCCCCCCTAAATCCCCCCATTAATAAAGGGGGATTTGAGCATAGAGCATCAGCTATCTATAACTGGTTGAGAAATACCTGGAAAATACTTGTATTTTACATAGAAACCCAGCACCATTAACACGATAATGACAATTGCACCGATTCCTAAATAACTGGGCAACCAGAAAACTACTTCAATATCATTGATTTTCCCAGATTCTAGTTTCCAAATAAGTTCATTTCCTTTCTTACTAACTTCAGCTTCAACTCCATTCTCTTTTGTTACTCCCCAAGGGGCGTTGAAGTGGAATTGCAAGTCTAAAATTTCACCGGGACCGATAATCACATTACCTCCATCTGAAAGAACTCCTAGGGGCCGCAAATCCACCTTTAAATGCAATTTATTCCGCTCTAGAAGCAGCCAATTACTTTGATTCAAAGAGATATCAGATTGGAGTTGCACTAAATCAAGCGCGTCGAATTGCTCTAATTGGGAAGCTTTTTGCTCCGTTGGATTGAAAAATTGCTTGAATTTAGTAGCTAGTTCTTGGCCATTGTTAAAGGGAATGGTTACAATAACTTCTTCTGGGGAAACTGTCTGAATTTTTCCTTGCAACTTTTTCGCTCTTTCGCCGATACTAGCTAACCATTTTTCCGCTTCCAAGCGACTGAAACTACTGAGCTGTTCTCCTAAGCTAATTTGCTGTACGATCGCCCCTTGGTGTTGATGCTGAAAATTCAGTCCTACATCATAGCGGACGCATCCGGTTAGCAATAGCAAAATAGGGAGCAACATGCCCAAACATATTCGAGGCAATGTTTGAGGCAATGAGGGTACAAAAGCGATCTGGTTCATGATTCTGATAAATTGTGGTTTAGTTAATTATCAATTATCGTTGATTTGGATTGATAATTGATAATAGTTAAACAATCAATCTTCTTCTAAGTCCTCATCCGGAGCATTACTACCACCGCCTTTGGTAACTAAGTCAATTTGCTGACGATAGTAATCCACACTTTTAACTTCTACTTCCACGCGATCGCCCAGTCGATAAGCAATGCGATTTTTACGACCCACGAGACAGCTATGGCGAGAACGATATTCGTACCAGTCATCTTTCAAGGAACTGACGTGTACCAATCCTTCTACTAACAGGTCTTCAATTTCTACGAAGAAACCGTAAGATTGAACCCCGGTAATTAAGCCTGGGAAAACTTGCCCCGTGCGTTCTTTCATCTTTTCTGCTTTCTTTAAGCCTTCCAGGTCTTTTTCTGCATCCAAAGCCACTTTATCTCGGTCATTAATACGAGTCAGAACACTCAATAATTCCGTCTCTAAATTTGCCTGGATCTGGGGAGGTAAAACATTCCAATTAATTCTACCATGACAGGTGCTGCTGCCGAGATTTACTCCATGTTTAGCCCGATTATGACGGCGATCACGTCCCGTTTCAAATAAGGTTTTTAGCACTCTTTGCACCAATAAATCCACATAGCGCTGTCCTGGAGAAACGCAATGAGTATAGCCGTCGCTATAAGCCAAACCGAAATGTTTTCCCGGATGGCTAATATATTTAACGGGCTTTAAACTGGATTGAAGCAAATAATTTAAAATTTTGATTTCTGAAGATTTAGAGAATTGTTGGCTCAAGTTCTGATAGTCGTGGGAAGTTACTTCTAAATCCGACTCCAGTTCTAAATCTAAACCCAAATTATTGCCTAATTTCAGCAAATCTTCCAACTGTTCATAGTCTGGTTCTGACTGGGTGCAATAAATTCCTGGCAAACCGAGAGCAATTAAATGATCTGCTACCATTTTACCGGCCAAGATCATTAATTCTGTTAACAGAGATCGCACGGGTAAAGAAGAAGAGGCCACCATCGCCCCCAACCTACCCTCATCTTTATAGGGACACTGAGCTTCTGAATCGGCTATTTCAAATCCACCCCGTTGCAATCGTTGAGCTTTGACCAAAGGACTCAAATTAAAAAATAGCTGCTCTAGGGTATCCACTAACCCTACCATTTCCCCTTCTGCCTCTTGATTTCCTAAGAGGGACTGTACTTGTTGATAAGTTACAAGTCGATCCACATTGATAATGGAAGGAGTAATTTCAAACTCTACTACTTGTCCTTTTTCATCGATAGTCATGAATACAGACACGGTCAAGCGATCTTCTCCCATCACCAAAGAGCAGCGGGAAATCAATTCATTGGGTAATAGTCCGAGAATTTTATCTCCAAGATAAACAGCAGTACCTCGGGAATAGGCTTCCCGATCTAGAGGAGAGTCTCCTGGAATATAATGGGCAACATCGGTAATGTGGATTCCCAACTGCCACTGTTGTAGGCCCAATTTTTCTAAGGTTAAGGCATTTTCAATAAATTGAATACCCCCTCCAGGAGGATTTTCTGGTTCAATGGTCAGGGTGAGCAGTCCTCGCAAATCCCGCCGTTTTTCCAAGTCCTCATCAGAAATAGTTTGGGGTAAAGCTGAGGCGGCTTCTATTGCTTGTGGGGAAAAGGTTTGGAGAAGATCGTGCTTGCAGCAAACAATGTCCGTATCCGCTGCTGCCTCTGCATCGCTACCGAGAATTTTGGTTACTTTCCCTATGGGTGGATTTTCTCCAATGGGATAGCGGGTAACGGTGACGTGAACTAGATGTTCGATGGAATCTTGCAGACTTTTTTCCTGGTCTTGTAGCTCTAGTTCAAAGAGGAGGCGATCGTCTAGGGGAACTGCTCGATAATTTTCTTGATCATATTTTACTGTTGCCAGTAGAGAAGGGTTGGCTCTTTCTAAGATTAGCTTTACTTCTCCTTCTGGAGAACGACGACGACTACCTTCTTTGATGATTTTGACTAGCACGCGATCGCCATTCCAAGCACTGCTGAGGTAACTTTCCCTCACGTAAATATCATCCGTATCCTCCACATCTTGAATAGCAAAACAAAATCCTTTGCTGGAACAGCGTAGTTTTGCTTCTACTACATCCTCATCATTAATGCGACGATATTTGCCGAACTCTTTGGTTAAAATACCTATTTTTTCCATCGCATCCAAGGCGATTTGAAGTTCCTGGATGCTTTCGGAGTCTTCACAACCTAATTTTTTTTCTAAGACTTTACCTGCTACTAATTTGTTATCTACGAATTGATTGAGCAGTGTAGCGATTGAAAAATGCATTCAAAAGATCCTTTCTTCTAATTTGAGCTGAGTTTGTTTGCTTTTGCCATTAAGTCCCGATGGTTAGAAGATCGTCTAAGATCCAAAATTGCCAGAGTCTGTAGACCATGAGGCGAGAAAATCGTTGCGATAGTCTCCCTGGAATCCACCCTCGATCTAGTTCTCTCAGGCTGTTGGCTAAGACCTTACAGGATTTTTCCAGAGCAAACAGATCCAGTTTTTTCCCTTGATTCTGATTTATCAAGAGGGCAAATTTATCGGCCCGATTGATGAGATCGAGCATTCGGTAGCGGTTTGACTTGCCTTTTCGCTTAAACTGGAAAATGGACATTGCAGTGATGCCAATTATTTGCTATATTGTATAATCTAACTTCCTTTTGTCAAAGATTAATCTTTTTGACCCTCCCCGCGACCCTATGCTCTACTTTTTTCTGAATCTATCATTATTATATTATGATAACTAAATTTCGCAGTCATTATCCTCAAGCGAGCCTAAAGAGTGAGTTAGTAACCATCGACCATGGAAAATACATTATAAGAGCTTTGGTGGAGGTGGATGGAGTTGTCATGGCAACGGGTTTGGCAGCGGCAGATACGGTTGAAACAGCAGAAGATAGGGCTAGAAATAGAGCCATAGAGATTCTGGACTGGGAAAGTGCTGGTTCAAGGTCCGCAAAAGTGCCTGAACTAGTGTTAGAGGAGAAGAGTACACCACAAATACCGACGATTTCAATTGCTCCAACGAATCAAAATCTATCCCCAAGAGAACAAAAACAAGAGCAAGAAAATCTAGAGTTACCTCAAGCCCATAATAACAGACAACTTGTCTCTTCGTCTGAATCGGCAACGACGGAAATAAATGGCAGTTCAGCCCAGCTAGAAAACGAGGAAGTTGGGGGTTGGTCAGAGTTTTCTCGGACCAAGACAGCAACAATTCCAGAACCAGATTTAGCTCCGATTACTTATTCTACACCAGATTACCATTCCGAAGAACTGGATGATTCAGCTCCACTGGAACGTGCAACTAGTGTTGATTCTAACGAAGATGACACTACAGTAGACTTTAGCGAAATCATTGCCAAAACAGATTGGGAAATGAAACGCTTGGGTTGGAATACAGAACAAGGAAAGAATTATTTGTTAGAAACTTACGGCAAGCGATCGCGTCACTATCTTTCTGATGAAGAATTGCGGGAATTCTTAGAATATCTAGAAAATCAACCTTGAATTAATTGTAGCGGGCTATCACAATTGCTCGCTACAATCAATTGTTAATAATTGCTCATTCTGTTGCTGGGTTGCTGGCGGAAGGACTGCGATCGATAACTTTATCGATTAAACCGTATTCTTGGGCATCTTCTGCGGACATGAAAAAGTCTCGCTCTGTATCTTCGGAGATCCGTTCTAAAGGTTGACCGGTTCCCTCAGCAAGATGTTGATTGAGCAATCCTTTCAGATACAAAATTTCCTTGGCCTGAATTTCAATATCCGTAGCTTGTCCTTGGGCTCCTCCTAAAGGCTGGTGAATCATAATTCGGGAATTAGGCAAACTCATGCGCTTCCCTTTCTCTCCCGCACAGAGCAAGAAAGCCCCCATGCTGGCTGCCAAACCAATACAAATGGTAGAGACATCCGGACCAATTTGATTCATGGTATCGAAAATGCCCAAACCTGCAGACACAGAACCACCTGGAGAGTTGATATACAGATAGATGTCTTTTTCCGCATCTTCAGCTTCCAGAAATAACAACTGAGCCACAATTAAATTGGCTAACTCGTCCGTCACTTGTTGTCCTAGAAACACGATCCGCTCTCGCAGCAGTCTCGAATAGATATCAAAGGCGCGTTCGCCGCGACCGGAACTTTCTATAACGGTAGGAATCATCTATGTTTTGCCAACCTTATATTGTGTCTTGTCTTTTCTCAATTCTAACTATTTTAGAGCTGTGGATATGGCAGCGATCGCCTTTTCCAAGTCGTCATTGACAATTTGCAGATCGAATTCCCCTGCTGCAGCAATTTCGATTTTAGCACGTTCCAAACGCCGTTCAATTACCTCTGGTGCATCTTTGCCCCTATCTCTCAATCTGCGCTCCAACTCTGGGGTTGAAGGAGGAAGAATGAAAAAACGCAAGGCTTGCGGAAAAGTTTCTTTGATTGTCCTGGCTCCTACTAATTCTATTTCTAACAAGACCGATTTGCCTTGAGCGAGCTGTTCCTCTACTTTAGCCCTAGGAGTGCCGTAATAGTTCCCAGCGTACTCCGCCCACTCCAATAGTTGGTCGGACTCTATCATTTGCTCGAATTCTGGTCGAGAAAGAAAATAATAATGTTTACCATCTCTTTCTCCCCGACGAGGAGTTCTGGTAGTAGCAGAAATAGAAAGATATAATTGAGGATGACGGGAAAGCAGCTTTCTGATGATAGTTCCTTTCCCCACTCCACTGGGTCCCGTGATGACAATTAGTTGTGGCTTTTGCATTTATTTTTTAGTTAAGAAAAATTCAATAAACAATAAAGAAAAATATCTTTATTCATCTGCGTTCATCTGTGTTCATCTGCGGTTACAATAACAAAAACTAATTATTTTACCCTGGAGATTCTTTACTAACAGCAAACCGATTAGCTACAGTTTCTGGCTGAATTGCAGAGAGAACCACATGGTTCGTATCAGTAATAATTACAGCTCGAGTTCTTCTACCGTAGGTAGCATCTATTAGTTTTCCCTGTTCCTTCGCTTCAGAAATGATTCGTTTGATAGGAGCGGATTCGGGACTGACAATGGCAATAATTCGATTAGCAGAAACTATATTGCCAAAACCAATATTAATTAGCTGTATTTCCATTATAAACTATATAAACATTGAACTATAGGTTCCCTATTCCCTATTCTCTTTCCTCTCTTCGTAGGGTGGGCATTGCCCACCACAGGACTTACAGATGGGATTCAGTGTTATCTTAAAGAAAGAGGAATCTAGAAAAAGTCTAGTCCAAAAAACACTATATATCAAGCTAAAATACTATATAGCGTTAAATTTTGACCTTTTTTTAGGTTTTTTGACCTTTTTCAACCTCAATTGGCCAGTGTTAAATGCAACCTGTTGACTTTACTACTCTTGCTGCTGTTCGCGCTGAACTGTGCCAAAATTGGATTCCAGCGCGGATGGAACAAGTTTATCAGCGTGATCGCCATACCATTTCCCTTGCTTTACGGACCTTGAAACAACGGGATTGGCTCACTATTTCCTGGCATCCTCAAGCAGCGAGAGTTTGTATTGGCGATCCTCCCCCACGAGACCGAGATACTTTTACTTTCAGCGACCAATTGCGCCATCAATTAAATGGATATGCTTTAATTGCCATTGAGGCGATCGCTCCTTGGGAAAGGGTTTTAGATTTCCAATTTGCTAAACGTCCTGGAGAACAGCCCAACTGGCATCTCTATCTAGAAATTATGGGCAAATACAGCAATGTGATTCTCACCGATGCCCAAAACCAAATTATCACTGTCGCCCATCAAGTTACTGCTGCCAAGTCCAGCCTGCGAACGGTGGAAACCGGTCAACTCTATCAACTCCCACCACCTCTCACCGGTTCTTTCCCTAAATTAAAGGAAAGCCAAGAAAGTTGGCAGGAGCGAGTTAGTCTCATTCCCGGCAAGATTAAGCGCCAACTACTGCAAAGTTACTTGGGGTTGAGTCCCGCTCTAGTTAAATCCATGCTGGTGGCAGCAGAAATAGACCCCGATCTGTCTACGGAATTGATGACAGAATCAGATTGGGCCAAATTGTTTCAATTGTGGCAAGAATGGCTTGAAGCGCTGGAAAAACCAAATTTTCATCCCTGCTGGAACGAGTCAGGTTATAACGTTCTCGGTTGGGGAAGTTCTCCCAATCCCGAGAAACTGCAAACTATTCTCAATCCCTATTATACTGGCCAACTGAATCGGGAAGTCTTTCAACAACTGCGCCATCAATTAAAACAAAGGCTGAATCGTCTCCTAGGGAAACTGAATCTGAAAGCAGATACTTTCAAACAGCGCTTGCAGCAATCTGATGGGGCTGAAGTGTATCGAGAAAAGGCAGATTTATTGATGGCTCATCTCCACCATTGGCAACCGGGAATGACTTCTATAACTCTTGCTGATTTTCTGACAGACAAACCAGTGGAGATTGCCCTCAATCCGGAAAAAAATGGGGTGCAAAATGCTCAAGCCCTCTACAAACAGCACCAAAAACTGAAACGGGCTCGCACCGCAGTGGAACCTTTACTGCAACAGGTTGAAGAGGAAAAAGCATATTTGGAGCAAGTGGAAGAGAGTCTCCAGCGATTGCAGTCTTATAAGGAGGGGGAAGATTTGCAAGCTTTAGAAGAAATCCGGGAAGAACTGATTCAGCAAGGATATCTGGAATTAAAAGCAAAGCGCAGTTCTAGCCGTAAGGAAGAATCCCAGCCCCATCGCTATATTACTCCTTCTGGATTTCAATTGTGGATCGGTCGCAATAACAGCCAGAATGACCGACTCACTTTTCGGATTGCCAATGATTACGATCTCTGGTTTCATACCCAGGAGATTCCCGGCAGTCACGTGCTGCTGCGTTTGGAACCGGGTTCAATTGCCCATGAGCTAGACTTACAATATGCTGCCAATCTGACGGCATATTACAGTCGAGGCCGCGAGAGCGAGTCAGTGCCGGTTGTTTATACTCGACCGAAGTACGTTTACAAACCCAAAGGGGCTAAACCGGGAATGGCTATTTATCAAAGAGAAAAAATTCTCTGGGGAAGGCCACAGGAGGCTTCAGGATACTTGATCCAGAAACAATAACCAAGACAATTTAGTTTTTTTAAAGATATTTTCCGTGTACTCTGTTACAATAAATGTTAAGAAATCTTACTAGCTGCCGATTTGGGAAGGTATAGCTTGATTTCCCCCAGTATTCAACAACAACAACAATTTCAAACGCCAGCGGGATTCTCGCTGGTGTTTCTTTTCAACGGGCGCACGGACTTGGGCTACTGGGCTGTGTTGCCCTACCAGTCTAGATTTGAGAACTAAAATTTTTCTTGCTCCATTCCCGATTTCTTTTTTTTCTAAAAAATTTTCATTTTGCCCTTGACAAAAGTGAAATTCTCTTGTTACATTAATAAAGGCTCAAAAAAAGCCTGCCGGGATAGCTCAGTCGGTAGAGCAGAGGACTGAAAATCCTCGTGTCGGCGGTTCAATTCCGCCTCCCGGCATTTTATTAGAATTTGTATAATATAAATACAGCAATGCTTTTGGGAAAAAAGACTCCTTTAGGACTTGGGCAGAAACCGGGTTTCTGAACTAGAAATATGGATTTTAGCCGTTTTGTTTGGGTGAGAAACCCGGTTTCTAGGGTTGTTTGCTTAAGTCAAAAGTAGTTGTTTGGAGCTGAATATGTAGAAAGTCAATGGTGGGGTAGCCCCCCTTCTGTATCTATCGCTGTAGTCAAAAGCAGTAGAGGACACAGAGAGAGAAGAGAAATAGAGATAAAGTGTTTGGAAATAGTAGTTAGTAGGGTGGGCATTGCCCACCACAATATCTATCGCTTTAGTCAAAAGCAGTATCAATAGTCTCCTGACGGACTGCAGTTACAAAAAAAAACTAGATCTTAAACCCAACTGGTTTTGACCGCACCCATTAGCGATCGCCTCCAGCGGCGCGAAGCGATCGCGAAACGCGGCTAAAAGCGATCGCCAATTGATAGTTAAATTTAGGTGTTTAATAATCAAGGATAAAGATATTTGGCAACTTAGGTAATGGTTGAATGATAACTCTTGAGACTCTCAATTACTGGTTAAATGTCACCGTAGAAAACGAACAACTGGAATTTAAAGAAGCGAAAAACCAATTTGATACTACCAAACTGCTTAAATATTGTGTTGCTCTAGCCAACGAAGGAGGCGGATATCTGATTTTAGGCGTTACTGATAAACATCCACGTCAGGTTGTTGGTTCCCAAGCATTTTCCACACCAGAAGCCCTCAACAAAATTAAAGCCTCCATCGTTAAAAAACTCAGATTACGTATAGACACCAGAGAATTACAACATCCAGATGGTCGAGTATTAGTTTTTGCTATTCCCACGCGACCCACCGGACAAGCCATAGCCTTCGAGGGAGCTTATCTTGTCAGCACCCCGCTCTGAAGAGGCGGGGCTTCGTGCCTTC
>JH610535.1 GCA_000252485.1 Prochloron didemni P4-Papua_New_Guinea
AAAAAGCTCTTAAAACATTGACGAAGCGAACTTAACCCTAGCAATAGGAGTACTCACATTATGCGTGTATTTGTACTAGATAAAAACCGAAAACCACTAGACCCATGTCATCCTGCTAAAGCAAGAAAATTGCTGAAATCAGGAAGAGCTAAAGTGCTTAGAAGGTATCCATTTACCATCATTATCAAAGACCTGGAGGTAGAAAATTGCGTAACTCATGATCATCAACTAAAAATAGACCCAGGTGCTAAGACAAGTGGCTTGGCAATTATTCAAGGCAACCGAGTTATTTGGGGGGCTGAATTAACCCATAGAGGCGAACATATTAGGGAAGCTTTGACATCTAGGAGACAGCTTAGACGCTCTCGTCGTAACCGTAAAACTCGGTATCGTCAGCCCAGATTTCTTAATAGGACTCGCTCCAAAGGTTGGTTGCCTCCTAGTCTAATGTCACGAGTTCATAATGTTTTAACTTGGGTCAATAAACTAATTAAATTTTGTCCGATATCTGGTATTTCTCAAGAGTTAGTTAGATTTGATACTCAAAAAATGTTAAACCCTGAAATCTCTGGGATTGAATACCAACAAGGAACTTTATATGGCTATGAGTTGCGAGAATATCTTTTAGAAAAATGGGATAGGACTTGTGCCTATTGCGGAGCAAAAAATACACGATTAGAGATTGAACATATCAAGCCAAGGTCTAAGGGTGGTACTAACAGGGTCTCTAATTTGGCCATTGCTTGTCATAATTGCAATCAGGCTAAAGGGAATCAAGAAGTAGAAGAGTTTCTATCAAGTAAACCGAGCATCCTGAAACGTATTCTATCTCAAGCTAAAAAACCTTTAGCTGGTGCAGCGGCAGTCAATGCAACTCGGTGGAAGTTATACAATGAACTAAAATTAATTGGACTCCCAGTTGAAGTAGGTTCGGGTGGTCTAACTAAATACAATCGTTGCCGCCAAAATTTACCAAAAACTCATTGGCTGGATGCTGCAAATGTTGGCAAAGTATCAACTTTACACATTGAAGATTATCAGCCTTTGTTAATTGCAGCTAAGGGGCATGGAACCAGACAAATTTGTAGAACAGACAAATTTGGGTTCCCTTGGCTTCATTGCTCTCAAAGAAAGATTCACAAGGGTTTCCAAACGGGGGATATTGTAAAAGCTGTTGTAACTAAAGGTAAAAAAATCGGTACTTATATCGGTAGAGTGGCAACGAGAAAAACTGGTTCTTTTGATATTACTACGGTTCGGGGGAAGGTGTCAGGAATTAGCTATAAATATTGCCAAGCTATTCATCGCAAAGATGGATATAGTTATCAATTCCACGGCGGATAAATCCGTGGTCACTGAGCGCTCGCCCTGAGCGAAGTCGAAGGGTAGTCGAAGTGCCGCGTCAACTACATCCGCTCCCCCCC
>JH610536.1 GCA_000252485.1 Prochloron didemni P4-Papua_New_Guinea
GGTTCCGTTTTTCCGAGAAAGATTATGAGAGCAGGGGAAGAACTTGTACCGATGACACCTGATATGCTTAAAAGAATCTTTGCTGAAGACAAAGAGGATTGGTTTTTTCACCCTATTTGTGTTGATGTAACCTCTAAAGAAGTGATAGAGTTGCTAGATACAGAAACTTATTTTAAACTGTTAAATATTCCTTATCCTGAAAATCAGCAAGCCATCTTAGAAAGATTGCAAAGCGATCAATTACTTCAACAAACTTTCAAAGGTTGGACAATTCCTAATTTATCTGCCATTCTTCTTGCCAAAGACCTCAATAAAATTTCTTCCTCATTAGCTCGTAAAGCACCACGAGTTGTTATAGCGCTACGCGCAATTCAAAATTCAAAATTCAAAATTCAAAATTAGGCTATGACTAGGTTTCAGGCTTTATTAATGTCCTAACCTAAATGCGTAGTGCTATATTTATGAAGGAATTAATAAACTAAAAACTCTTCAAGAGCAGATAGGAAAAAAAGGCTATGCGATAGGCTTTGAAGGTTTGGTAAATTTTGTTTATTCATCAGCCCCTCAAAATCGCTTTATAGAAGAAGTGATACGTCAAGAAGTAAACATGTTTCCCAAACAGGCACTACGAGAATTAATTGCTAATGCTTTAATTCATCAGGATTTTACCACCACAGGTACATCAGTTATGATAGAAATGTATAACGATCGGGTGGAAATCTCAAACCCCGGTATTCCTCCGATTCAGGTAGAACGTTTCATTGATGAATACCGTTCTCGTAATGAGCAACTTGCTGACCTGATGCGTCGTTTTAGAATTTGTGAAGAAAAAGGTAGTGGGATTGATAAAGTCATTCACGCTTCAGAATTTTATCAACTACCCGCACCAGACTTTAGAGCTGGTCAAACTCGCACAACTGCAGTATTGTTTGCTCATCAGGATTTTGCTGATATGAGTCAATCAGATCGAATTAGAGCCTGTTATCAACATTGTTGTCTTCTGTATCTAAGCAATAAACGAATGTCCAATCAAACATTAAGAAAAAGATTTAATTTAAACAAATCGAAAGGAGCAATTGTTTCTCTCGTCATCAGTGCTACGAAAGAAGCTGGATGGATTCAGCAAGATCCATCTGAATCAACTTCTACCCGTTACGCTCGTTATTTACCTTTCTGGGTATAAATCCAAGTGCTTTAATGCAAATCCATTGTACCCTGAATCCATAGCCGAAACCCTTACAGCACAAGTTATCTAGCTTTCAAGCCAAAAATGCAAGTGCTTTAATGCAAATCCATTTTGCCCTGAATCCATAGACGAAACCCTTATCCTATAAGGATTATAAGTGCTTTAATGCAAATCCTACTCTCAGTCTCTAATCTATCGATAGAGTAGCTCTCCAGATTTGTCCCAAACAATCCAATTTTCTCTAAGTTTTTTGGTAGGGTGGGCAGTGCCGCACCCTACCAAAAACTTAACAGGACTTACGCAAACAAACCTAGAAACCGGGTTTGGAGCCAGGATAAAACGGCCTATTATCCAGGTTTTTAGTTCAGAAACCCGGTTTCTGCGTAAGTCCTAACTAAATCTATCCTTGTGTAGTTTTCCAGGAAGAACTAGCTAACAAAACAATAAAGTTGTGGAACTGCAATAGTTTCTCTCTGGCCAGTCTAGAACCAAATCTCACGAGGTGTAGTTTTCCAGATGTAATAGTTTCTCTCTGGCCAATCTAGAACCAAATCTCACGAGGTGTAATTTCCTAGATGCGATCACGCAGTGGCAGGCTCCGCCTGATCGCCTTTCAGCAACATTTATATGGCCACACCTTTTCCCATTTTACAGTTTAGCGGATAAAAGTAAAAACTGCAACAGTTTCTCTCTGGTCAGTCTAAAACCAAATCTCCCTTTGTTTAGTTTCCAGGTAAAACTAGCTAACAAAACAATAAAGTTGTGGAACTGCAATAGTTTCTGTGGTGGGCAGTGCCGCACCCTACTCCAAAACTCTATCAACTACTTTTGACGGCACGCCTCTTTAACCTATCGATAGAGTAAAGATTTAGAATATTGTGGAAAAATCTAATTGTCTAACCACTTAATGCTCACTCTCTAACCTATCGATACAGTAGCGATTAAGATCTACCTCATTAGTCCAAGAAATGCTATAAATAAAAAATTATAGTGAATAATCATCAGAATATGGAACAAGTTAGGAAAGGTCGTGAAAAATATTAAAATCATTGTAGAAAAGCACCCTGACGGCTATATAGCTTATCCGCTGGGTATTCAAGGTGTGGTAGTGGGGGAAGGTGATACTTATGAGGAAGCTTTAAATGATGCCCGCTCTGCTATTTTGTTTCATATTGAGACTTTTGGAGAATCGGTATTGGAGTGCGAGTCATCTGTACTGGAAGCTTTTGTAGCGGAGGCTAGTTTCTAAATGCCAAGGTTTCCTGTGGATGCACCAAAAGCAAAAGTTATTAAAGTACTGGAGTATTTTGGTTTTGTTATAGTAAGAGAAAGAGAGCATATTGCTATGATTAGAGATAATTCTGATGGGACAAAAACACCTTTGACTTTACCTAATCATCAGCGTATTAAAGGATCTACTTTGAGAAGTATTTGTACTCAATCGGGTATTTCGAGAAATGACTTTATTTCCATTTATCAAAAACTTTAACTAAATTTTAATAGGGGGTGACAAACCAGTGATAATTCTAAGAAAGTATAGTCAACGCTCTAGACACTGTCTGGGTTACAGCCTGTTTTTTCCTCTACTCTGTTTCATCGGATTTGGTATGAGTTGTAACTACACCTTTCTAGCGAAGCACTATAGTATCGTCTGTAGTGCCGTGGTACTTTAAAAATGCGGATTAGATTTCAGCCAAGAAACCCGGTTTCTCTTATTATTTTCAGGATTAATGCTGAAACTTTGGGATATTCCCGGTTTGGAAACCCACGGGATAACCTCAATCTATTTATACTCTTAATTGTTCATTGTTAATTGTTCATTGGGAATTGCTATAGATGTTAGTAAGTCTATTATAGCTCTTGTTCGGGGACAGCCTAGAAGGCTATCCCACGGGGGATTTATTAGTGGAACTTATTAATAAGGAAAAATGCTAATATTTTATTCCAGTTCTCTTAAGAGAGAAACAAACAACAAATAACAAATAACCAATAACCAACAACCAACAACAAATTAATAATGAAGGGGAATAGTCACCAAAGGAATAAATGCTAGCAATATCCCTATACAAGTCCACCAAGAAAAAGTAGAAATAGATTCGTTGCCCTCCTGCAATAAAGCATCGATCCTCTCTCCCAAACGATCGCGAGGTACGGCACAACTGAAGGGGGCGCAGAAGCTTTCAGCCTGCATCAGAGGAGCTTTAGCAACAGCGAGCAAGGATTCTGCTAATACTAAAGAATCTATTTCTCCAGCTGCTCGTCGGTCCGCCCGCAATTCTCGCAATAATAACAGTTCTTGCCAAAGCAGTTCCGTATTGGGGAGCCAAGAGGTAAAGGAGCGCAACCAACCGAGCCAGAAAAACCAGAAGGTATCTCGATAATGGCAATGAGCTTGTTCGTGAGCCAATACTGCTTCTAAATGAGGAGTATCTAGGGTAGCCAACAGTCCTTGGCTGATTACTAAGCGCGATCGCCACCAACCAATTTGAGCGCTGTAGGGCAATGAAGTAGCTAAAATACGGGCTTCTTTACCCAAAATCACTTGTGGGGAGTAAGTATTAATTTGTTGCTGGCTCTTATAGGCGCGGTAAGCTAGTTGAAGCAATAACACTACACCAAAGACGACAAAGCAGAGAGCAACGATATAACCAAACCAGCTAGCCCGCAAGCCTAACATTGCTCCAGATGCTCCCATAAACAGTACTGCTATAGCAGTGGCGAGGAGTAGGAGAGGCGAAAAGAGGAAGCAGAAGAGAGAAAGACCCCAAGCATGAGGACTGTGACTGCCGGTAGGTTGGCTGAGTAGGCGCACCATCCAAGCGAGGATTAAGGCGATCGCCATCATTAATAAGTGCATTATTTTTGCTCCTCCCTCTGGCGGCGCACTGCTTGCAAGCGCTGGGCAATGGCTTCGATTTGTTCGATACTGGCAGTGTCCAGACTGTCGGCGAAGGAAGCCACTAGATCTGGATTGCTGACGGCGAGGAAATTGTGAAGGCGATCGTAGGCTTGCATGGCTTCGGCCTCTTGACGGGAAATCAAGGGTTCCCAGCTAAAGGCTCGTCCTATTTTGCTGCAGGCGAGCCATCCTTTCTCTGTCAGACGACGCAAGACGGTAGTGACGGAGGTGTAGGCTAATTCCCGATCTGGGTCTGCTAAAATGCGATCGTGTACGTCTTTGACGGTGGCTTTTTTTAGTTCCCAAACTAGATGTAATATTTCTTTCTCCAAGGGACCGAGAGACACTTTCCTGGGTCGATATTGAGGTAAGGAAGCCATAAGCAGTGGATAATATATCTATTACAGAAATCTACTCAAATCAAATTCTTCTTCTGGGGATTCTTCTTTAAATCTTTCCTGACTGAGAATTAATAAGATTCTCTCAGAATAGTCTACCGCTCCTTTTAACTCGTGGCGCAGTTTCTCCAATCCTCCATTGGCGTACTCTTCAAATATTTTAATTCTTTGTTCCTCCGCAGTAGAATCATAGGGAGATAGGATTTTTGGGTCTTTAGTATCGGCGATCGCCAATAATTTAATTGCTAAATCGTATCCTCGAGAAATAAATATTTCTAAACCGATGGGAGATGGTTCTTTTTTTGCTATTTCTTTGAGCGGCACTCTCTTATTATATTTTGCTCCTAATGAAGCAGCAAATGCCAAGACATCTGCATAGGTTTGAAACGGTCCAGTGGTTCCTTGGGACTCTACCAAAGCTTGAACTAAATTGGCTTTGTCTTTAGCAATTCTAACTCTACTTATAGCCATTTTTTAACAACCATAGATGAACAATTAATAATAACCGCTTACCCTTAAAGTTAGGCAGCCCAGAGGGCTACCCCACATCTTCTTAGTAGGGTGCGGCACTGCCCACCACAGCTTGCAGTGCCCTTCGACTTCGCTCAGGGACCGCGGAGTCGAACTGTATCTATCGCTGCGGTCAAAAGCAGTATCAATAGTCTCCTGACGGACTGCAGTTTCAACGTTCTGAACAAAACAAACAATTTTTAACTATCACTATTATAGCTCAATATATCCCTTTGTTCTGCTTATCTCAGATTTATAGCGCTTCGCTCCTAAAGTTTCTTTCGTCCTACATTTTAAATACAAGGATGCTGCATGGGCTGGATCACTTTGTATAAAGCGTGCGTGCGCATTTTTCTTATCAACCTCTTCATTGTTAATTGTTAATTGTTAATTGTTCATTGTTCATTGTTCATTGTTCATTGCTCATTGCTGTAGTTTGGCTCTCCCTGGAACCCGGTACAGATAGATTTCCCCGAGGATAATACCCGCCATCATACCCATGAGACTGAGCCAAGCACCAATGGCTCCCAAAGTAAAAATGGTTAGTGCCACCAAAAGATTCAAGCCGATGTAAGTACCTGAAACTTGACCGTGAGACCATCCAGATTGCTGTAGCCTTTGATACAGATGACTGCGGTGGGCTTGAAAAATGTTTTCCCGGCGCAATAGGCGGCGGCTGAGAGTATAGACTGCATCTACTACCAGAGGTAAAGTAACTGCTAAGGCAGACCAAGCCACTACTGCATCTCCATTATTATTTAGTAAAGCAATAGCTATAACAGCACCTAAGACAGTACTGCCTGCATCACCCATGAATATTTTAGCAGGAGACCAATTCCACCAGAGGAACCCCAAGAGAGCAGCAACTAACAGCCACCAAAGGGGTTGCTGGAGGTATAGAGCAATAAACCCTAGTTGGACGGCGCTGCAACCAGCTACAAATCCGTCCAGACCGTCCATGAAATTATAGAAGTTAATAATAGCGGTCATACCGAGGATAGTGAGGGATATCGCTATTATTATGCCTGCCAGACCCAAGCTGCTCAACCAGGGTTGAGGAAAAGCACCAAAGCCAGCAATGGCAATTCCAGCAGCCCCTAATTGGACTAAATAGCGGAGAAGAGCTGGGACTCCTTGGCGATCGTCCAGAATACCAATAATTGTTAATGGTATTAATATTAACCACAAGGAAAGCAAAGAAATTGAGGAAGTTAGGAAAGTTGTAGCGCCAATGCTGGTAATAGCAAAAGCGACAATAAAACCCAGTCCTCCACCTCTCGGGGTAGGTTGGCTGTGGGAACTGCGCTGGTTGGGAATATCTAGGAATTGTTGGTTGAAGCGTTGCTTGATCAAGTAAACTACCAGTAGACTAAGGCAAAAACTAACTAGGGCAAGTATTAAATACATTGTTTGATTGATATTAATTCCAGCTATATTAGCTGATGCAGGGGCACTAGCCATGGGCCCAACAGTTTCTATGTTGTTATAATCTATCTCAATGCACTATCAGTGGAAGATGGAAGAAGAGTATAATTTTAGCCAAGGTAAGCGTGGTGCGATGGACCCCATACCAACTGGTAAGACCCGCATTACAATTTCTTTAGATAACGACGTTTTGGAGTGGTTTCGCCAGCAAGTACATCTAGCTGGTGGAGGGGATTATCAAACCTTGATTAATGAGGTTTTACGAAAAATCAACGATGCTGAAAGCCCCGTGGAGAAGGAGCGGGGATGAAAGCGAGAGAGTGGCTTTAGCCACCGTGAAAAAAATGAGATATCCCGGAATTTTCGCTGGGGCTGTTGTATACTATACAATAGTTGGCGGTCTCCACTGATGATTACCTTAGAATTTAAAGCATACGGCAAAAAGCAACAATATCTAGCTGTAGATGAGGCGATTAGGACAGCTCGTTTCATTCGTAATAGTTGTATCCGTTATTGGATGGACAATTTTGGGGCTAACAAATACGACCTGTCTAAATACAGTAAGGTATTAGCTCATCAATTTCCGTTTGCTAACGAATTGAATTCTACCGCTCGACAAGCTAGCTCAGAACGGGCGTGGTCATCAATTTCTCGGTTCTTTGACAATTGTAAAAAAAAGACACCTGGTTCAAAAGGTTACCCTAAATTCCAGAAACGTGGTAGGTCGGTTGAATACAAACAGTCGGGCTGGAAATTGTCTCCAGACAAGAAATCAATTATATTCACTGATAAGAAAGGGATTGGAAAACTCAAACTTAAGGGCACCTGGGATTTATGGCGTTTTGATAAAAAGCAAATCAAGCGGGTTCGTATCATTCGGCGAGCTGATGGCTACTATGTCCAGTTTTGTATTTCAGTTGATATCAAAGAAGAATTAGAACCGACTGGCAATATCATTGGATTAGATGTAGGACTAAAAGATTTTTACACAGATTCCGATGGCAGAACTGAAGCCAACCCTCGCTTTTATCGAACAGGGGAGAAGCGGTTAAAGTTTTATCAACGCCGAGTTTGTCGGAAAAAGAAAGGCTCATCCAATCGAAAGAAGGCAGTTAATAGATTAGGCAGACAACATCTCAAAATAAGTAGGCAGCGCAAAGAACATGCAAAGAGACTTGCACGTTGCGTAATCCGGTCTAACGACCTGGTCGCCTATGAAGATTTGAAAGTTAGAAATTTGGTTAAAAATCACTGTCTTGCTAAGTCTATTAATGACGCTGGTTGGTATCAATTTAGGGAATGGATAGAGCATTTTGCTAAAAAGTTTGGCAGGGTAACTGTAGCAATCAATGCTGCCTATACCAGCCAAGAATGTTCTTCCTGCGGCGAGATTGTGAAAAAGTCACTATCAACTAGAACCCACGCATGCAAGTGTGGCTGTAACCTTGATAGAGACCATAACGCTGCAGTCAATATCCTTAAAAGAGCCTTGGGTACTGTGGGGCACACAGTAACCTCGGTCTTAGACCAAAACGCTTGTGGAGAATTGTCCTCTACTCGAACTGGTTCCGGCCTGGTTGGGCAAGACAGCTCTGTGAAGCAAGAATCCCCGTCTATGCAAGAGCGGGGAGTGTCAAGCCAGCATATTCAGGGTGTGGTCAAAACCAGTTGGTTTTAATATCTAGTTTGTTCAGAATATTGTAACTGCTGAGAAACAACAGTTAATAATTGCTATTTCCTCCTGATTCAAATAACAAACAACAAACAACAAACAACAAATAACAAACAACAAACAACAAACAACAAACAACAAACAACCAACAACCAACAACAAACAACAAAAATGATAAATATAACTGTTGATGAAATCCAAAGGAATCCACTCAAATATTTGAGCCAAGTGGAAACAGGAGAAACTCTTGTCATTATGCGGGATTGCCAACCGATTGCAGAACTTAGACCGATTGAAAATAGTGATAAACAGTTGCGACCATTTGGTTTATGTGCTGGAGAGTTTACAGTTCCAGATGATTTTGATTCTTCTTTACCGGAAGATATAGCGCTACGCGCAATTAAAAATTAAAAATTAAAAATTAAAAATTAGGCTATGACTAGGTTTCAGGCTTTATGAATGTCCTAACCTAAATGCGTAGTGCTATATTTTGAGTGCATTTGAAGGGAAATGAAAATTCTACTATAGCAATGAGCAATGAACACTCTCGCGTAGCGGCCCCTGCACTTCGGCGACCCTCTGTGACCGCGAAGTCGAAGGGCAGTGCAGGCAATTAAGAGGTTGATAAGAAAAATGCGCATGCACGCTTTATATAAAGGTGATCCAGCCGATGCAGTACCTTTGTATAAAAATGTAGCATGCAAAGACACCAGGGCGAAGCGCTATAATAAACTAGAAAGAAGCTAAATAATAAAACATCAATGTTATATCAAATCTGAAAATGGTTGCTACTTCAGCCCAGAAACCGGGTTTCTCCTATTATTTTAAGGATTAATGCTAAAATTTTGGAAAGAAACCCGGTTTCTCAACCCACGGGATAACCTCAATCTATACTATGATGCAATAAACTATTTGTAGCAATCATTTTTGTATTTCATATTATTAATTTAACTTTTAGCTTCTCAATAAACAGCTATGGTGGGCGATGCCCACCCTACTATCTTAAAAGTCCCCCTTTCTAAGGGGGATTTAGGGGGATAGTTGTAGGTTGGGTTGAGCGATAGCGAAACCCAACACCCAACCTTTTGGCTTGTTGGGCCTGCCCAGAGGGTCGTCGAAGGGTTTCGTGACCTCAACCCAACCTACGATGGAAAATATTTGTAGCAAATATTTTCGTAATTCATATAACTTTTAGCTTCTCAATAAACAGCTATGGTGGGCGATGCCCACCCTACAACTAAACTTCCCATGGGAAAACAATTAAGAAATAACAGTTAACAATTGCTATTTACTCCTGATTCAAATAACAAATAACCAACAACCAACACTTCGGCTACGCTCAGTGCAAGCAACAAACAACAAATAACCAACAACCAACAACCAACAACAAATAATCAAATTATTCCTTGACTGCGCAATAATTCTACTTCTTGCTGCAATCCTAGTTCTAAACTGCGGGGGCGAAAATCCAGATCTTTTTGGGCTGCATCGTGAGCATAAGCTTTATCTTCTTGCAAGCGGAGGACTTGTTCCCGTCGCAGGGGCGATCGCTCCCCGAGAAATGTTTCCCCAATTGTTCCTAACCAAACTCCCAGATTCAAAGGTAAAGAGATCTGACGGATTGGTTTGTCAATCAGTTTTCCTACTAGGGCGAGAAGTTGGCGGAATGTCACTACACTACCACCAGATAAATCGTAAGAACCTTCGATTTTGGGCCGTTGTAGAGTTGCAAGAATAGCGAGGGCTAGATCCTCACCATGAATAGGTTGAAGAAGACAACTACCTGGACCAAAAACAGGAAAAAAACCGTAGCGATGGCAAAACCTTATCAGTTTGTGCAGGTTTTTATCCCGATCGCTACCGTAAATCATGGTGGGACGAAGCAAGCAATAAGAACCGGGATATTCCCCTAATTGAGCTTCTATTTCTTGGTAAATTCCCCCGTATTGGTTGTATTGAGAATAAACTCCAGTAGTACCAATGACAATCAAACGGGGTGTCTGTGCTGCTTGTTTGAGGCTGGGTAGAATAACTGGTAGGTGACGAATGGAAGCAATCTGGATGATTGTTTTGGGAGTATATGTTGCTAAGATTTGCTCCCAAGTTTGGCTGGTATTACTGTCTCCGGTTAAGTAGTTGAGGTTTACGTTGAGGTTGTCTAAAGAGGTGCGATCGCTAGATGGACGGACTAAGCAATATATTTCTACCCCTGGATTAACTTTGGCTAGATGTTGTAACAAGAAACTACCTGATAATCCTGTTGCACCTGTAATTACAATTTCAATTTGCTTCACTGGTTTATTTTCCTCTCAGCTAAAACTTGCTCGTACACCTTGACAGTAGATTCAAACATTTTCCCAAAGGTAAACTGAGCCTCATATCGCTTTCGCCCCTCATTACCCATTTTTCTCCGTAGTTCGGCATCTGAAACTAGCTGCAAAAGTCGCTGGTGTAAACTCTGCACATCCCCTCGCTCCACCGAGTATCCCGTCACTCCCTCTATTACTGCTTCCCATGCCCCGCCAACTTTGGACACTACCACCGGTAGTCCAGCTCTCATTGCTTCTATGGTAGTTCTGGGAAAACCTTCCCAATTAGAGATTAAAGTAAATATATGGGCTGTTTTCAGCACTGAGGCTACATTAGAACTATATCCCAGGAAATTTACTCGGTTTGCTATGGATAATTTCGCTGCTAAGGTTTTAATTGCTTCCAAGTTAGGACCATCTCCCACCAAATCTAACTCAGCCCCGGAGATTTCTTTGAATGCTTCCAATAGAGTGACATGGTCTTTTTGGCGATCGAAACGAGCTATCATTACAATCCGAACTGGATTCCCCTGGCTAGGATTTGCTCTCAACTGCGGGGAAATATCTGGCATGCCATTATAAATCCTCTGGACGAGGTGAGGTTCCATACCGTTTTGGATGCCAATGGTGCGATCGTGTTCGGAAACGCAAATTATCCTATCTGCCAGGGAGGCGGCAATTTTTTCCAACCATTGATATATTGTTCTACTCGGTTCTGGTACTCCTCCCGTAAATGCCCAGCCATGAGCGGTAAAAATACAGGGTGTATTGGTTATTTTTGCAGCAACCCTACCTAAAATACCAGCTTTGCTGGAGTGGGTACTAATTACATCTGGTTTAAATTCGCGAATAGTTTGTTGTAAAAAATTGAGAGCATGCCAATCTTGTACTAAATTTATTTTTCTTTGCAAGGAGTTTAAGGATATATAGTCTATTTCCAGTTTTTCTAATTCCTCTGTATAAAGTCCCTTACTTCCTGTTACCACCAAGACTTTCGCTACCTTATCTTTTAATGCTTTTAATGCTTTTGCTAAATCTCGCACATGAACTTGAGCGCCGCCCACGGTATCAGCTCTGGTGATAACAAATAATAATTTCATAGCTATCCATAGCTTGAACTAAGTTTTTTAGATTTGATAGTACTCTCGATACCAGTTAACAAATCGTTCAATTCCCACCTTAATGGTGGTCTTGGGCTTAAATCCTAGATCCCTCATCAAATCCTCTACATCCGCATAGGTCACAGGTACGTCACCAGGTTGCATAGGGAGCATCTTTTTTTTCCGCTTTCATGCCCAAACAAGTTTCTATGGTCTCAATAAAGTCCATTAATTCCACTGGGTTGTTGTTACCTAGATTGTAAATTTTATAGGGAGCATTACTGGTTCCTGGTTCAAGAGCATTTCCTGAGCCTTGAGCATTGGGTTCTGGTATTTTATCTATCACTCTTACCACCCCTTCAATAATATCGTCAATGTAGGTAAAGTCCCGTTGCATTTTCCCGTAATTAAACACCTCAATGGCTTGCCTAGCTAAAATTGCTTTAGTAAAGAGGAACAGAGCCATATCCGGTCGCCCCCAGGGACCATATACGGTAAAAAAGCGCAGTCCAGTGGCGGGCAAACCATATAAATGGCTGTAGGTATGAGCCATGAGTTCGTTAGCCTTTTTCGTAGCTGCATAAAGACTAACCGGGTGGTCTACGTTGTGGTGAACAGAAAAAGGTATTTTCTTATTAGCACCGTACACAGAACTAGAAGAAGCAAAAACCAGATGCTTGACTTTTCCGTAGCGACAACCTTCCAAAATGTTAGTAAAACCCACCAGATTACTATCCACATAAGCATGGGGATTCTTGAGGGAATAGCGCACCCCCGCTTGGGCTGCTAGATTAACAACCACGTCGAAGCTATTTTCTGCAAATAACTGGGCTATTTCTGGTTGGTTGGCTAAGTCCAATTTATAAAAGCTGAAACTAGACTTTTGCTCTAATTGAGCTAAACGGTCCTGTTTCAGGGAAACATCATAGTAATGGTTCAGGTTATCTAACCCTACCACCTCATCTCCTCGGGTCAGGAGTCTTTGACAGAGATGAAAACCGATAAAACCAGCAGCACCAGTAACTAATACTTTCACTTTTACAATGAGCAATGAACAATTAACAATGAACAATTAAGAGGTTGATAAGGGGTGTGGTCAAAAGTAGTTGTTTTGAGCTAAATATCTATTTATCAATTGTGGCGTAGCCC
>JH610537.1 GCA_000252485.1 Prochloron didemni P4-Papua_New_Guinea
CGTTTATCTGTGTTTATCTGCGGTTCAGCTTTTGTTTCCGTCCTAGGTAGAGAAGCAAGCAAAGCAAAATTGGTAATACCTGTAGCTTATAGCGAACCGCTGTTCCCAAGTTTTGATAAGAAATAAATCCGTAAGCCCCAGCCCAGAAAACTACCAAAAGAATAGTCCATTGAATCAGGGGATCTTTTAAATCTTGTCTGCGATTTCTGTAGACTGCTCGCCCCACCAATAACAACAGCAGAGCATTCTCTAAACCCGCCATTAAACCAAAAGGATTCAATATTTCTCCAGGCAAAGGGCGAAATAGAGCGGTGAACATTGCCCATGGCAGCAAACCCAGAGCTTGATTTGATTGAGTGAGATCCCCTTGAATTTTTTGCCCCGATCCACCATGACTCCAGGATTTAGATCTTTTGTCAGTAAATTCTAGCAGCTCTTGACTATCTGCAATGTTAAAATAAGACTGAACAACTGAAAATGACAGTAAGATTGAGATTACCATGACCACTGTGAGGGTAGCCTTTTTCCAGAATTTCCCCCCACCCCTTCTACTCAGAATTAGAATAGGTATTGGTAAAGTAAAAATCAAGCCTAACCAAATGCGGATTAACATGGCTAACAGTAAGCCAATTGCTGCTATAACGATATATTTCAACTTGTGCAATCTTCCCCAGCCCACTACTCCGTAAATATAAACAGATATACCCAGCAAAACAATTGGGTCTTTACCGAAGATTGAAGACCAGAAGACAATAGATGGGAAAAAGCCTAGCAAATATAAAATACGTAGATCTTTATAGCCCAAATACATGGCAGTGGAGCGATAGAGAAGGTAAATTGCGGCAAGACCTATCAAGGCAAAACTAATTTTCAGTCCATGAAAAGAAGTTGGCATTACCTGATAGGATAGCCAGACTAGTTGCCGAATATTGCTAGTTCCCCGTCCCAGTTCAAACCCAATCCAAGAGAAAGTACTATGTTGGGGAGCGGCAAAATAATAATAAGCATCTAAACCATAGTTGTATTCATAGAAAAGCATGAATACAAGGGTTATAATACACTTGAATAACCAAATATCAAACATGGCCCACTTCTCTGACCGTGGCAATGGCAAAAAGAGGAGAGCTATTACTAAAAAAATTGCCCAAAAGAATCCAAAAGTATAATCTTCAATTAGATTGTCCTGGGGAATGTTCCTGCCTAAAAAAACAACTTGGTTGGAGAGTATTAGTAAGACTGCACTAGCTACGAAGATAAAGAAATCCTAGCCATCTGAGCTGACTAATTAATTTTCGTAATTTCACCAATCAATTTTTACCTCTGGAATTCTAAAGTTATACTCTAACATCTCAAATAGCAACTGTCAAGTTTTTTTCTGGCTTAACACAAAACCTGCTTATTATCAAGCTCTTAATTGTTCATTGTTTATTGTTCATTGCTCATTGCTATAGTTCTTTCTCTGGATATAATCAACTAATCTCTTGGCTTCATCAAAATGCTGCATTAAAATTTGTAATTCAAGTAATCCTATTAATTTTGGTCCATCTTTGGTCTTGGAGTATCTTTTACTTTTTTGTTGTTCTTTGCCTCTTCTTATTTTGATAACGTCGAAATATTGCCTTAGAATTGTGTCCAGTTTTTCATTTGGTTTGCTAATTTCTTCAGGATGCTTGTTTTTGATTAAAGGATTAGTATATATATCTTCATTAGCTCTTTTCCGTATCAACCCTTCATTTTTGCCAAATTCTTCAATTTTGTCAACTTGGGAAAGTATCCATGCTTCCATTTCTTGAATCATAAAAAATATTTTGGTTGTATCGAAAGGTTTGTATCTTTTCAGTCTTTGCTCTATTTGTTGTTTAGGCCCATCTAAATCTATCAATAAAACACCATTAATCTGTTGTTTTTCTATTCGTTCTAGCATTTTTCTGGCCTTGGTTATACTGCCAAAGGGTTGAATAATAAGATTGAATTTTTCAGAAGATAGCTGCTGAGAAAATAATTGATAAAACTTTTCACGGAAAATAGCAGCATTATCAATTGTTAATACCGCATTATTGTCGGATTGAACTCCTTCTATATAAATCGTAATATCTATTCTCAGATTTACCATCTCTTGCCACCTATCAGACCTTGCAACCATGCTTGACCCACCAGAAAATCCTCACACCAGTCATTATATTCATCATGAGACTTAATATTTACCTCTGTCTCATTGCTCTCATTTTTTTCAAATATTAAAACATCATCTAGATCGAATGAATTAAGTAATAATGGTGAATGAGTAGTAATTATAATTTGCGTGTCTTTTGATGCTTGCTTTATTGCCTCTGAGATTGTATTTGTCATATCAGGATGAAGATTTGTTTCCGGTTCCTCAATACAAATAAGATTGCCTCGTTCCGGGTTAAATAAGATTGATAACAAAAGAAGATAGCGGAGCGTTCCGTCTGAGATATGTTCGAGAGAAATAGACTTTTTAAGACATTGTTCGCGAAGTACCAGGTATAATTTGGAACCAATAAAATTAAAATTGATGTCTTTAAAATATGGATTAACTTTCTTTATCGCTGCTTCAATTTGATCGTAGTCTAGAGAATGATTGTTTTTAATGTTATTAAGAATTGTTATTAGATTTTGTCCGTTCGGTAACAATTTTGTCTCAGTGCTATAGCCAGAAGGTTGTCTGATAGCGCTAGAAAAAGTTGTCTCAAAGTAATAATAAACTGAAGTATCTTCTAAAGCTCTCTTTAAAGTAAACAGGGGAGAAAATCTCTCAGGATCGGAAATTTGTCTGAGAACGGGTTCCGTTGATTTTAAACTTAACTGTTTACTTTCTTGCGGATATCTCTGGATCCCAACTTTTCCTTCTTCCCTTGTGGAAATAATACCCCGTCCATTTTCCATGTCCATAAATATAAAATCATTGCCATCCCTTCGTGGCGCTGCGCCATCAGCTTTCTCACTTTTAGAATATAACTTTTCTTTCAAATAATATGAACTTTGACCTAATTTACAAATTTGTATATCATAAATCGGATTAGCTTTAAATATAAACCCTTCTCGATTTGTTATTTTGTTAATGGCATTTTTGTCAAATTCCACTGATAATTTTATATAATCTGTTTCTTCATTATTGACATTGGCAACTGCATTAAAGCCGCTCCATTTGGCTAAAAATATTTTTTCCAATCCGTTTCCAATAATACTCTCGTAAATTAGTTGAATTGCTTTGAAAAAATTTGATTTTCCACTACCATTAATTCCTAGGAGTATATTAACATTAGGATTGAGTGTTATAGTGGTGGGTTGTCTGAAGCTAAAAAAATTCTCCAATGTTATTTTGGAAATCATATTGGTTATTGGTTATTGGTTATTGGTTATTGGTTATTTGTTATTGGTTATTTGTTATTGGTTATTGGTTATTTGTTATTGGTTATTGGTTATTGGTTATTTGTTATTTGTTATTTGTTATTGGTTATTTGTTATCTGCACTAAGCGCTCGGTGTGGTCAAAAGTAGTTGTTCGACCGCTGAATATCTATTTGTCAATCGTGGGGTAGCCCCCCTTCGATTACCCTTCGACTTCGCGGTCACTGCCCTTCGACTTCGCGGTCACTGAGCGTAGCCGAAGTGCAGGGGCCGCGTAGCCGAAGTGCAGGGCAAGCGCTCAGGGCAAG
>JH610538.1 GCA_000252485.1 Prochloron didemni P4-Papua_New_Guinea
CCAGCAAGTAACTCTTGTTGGGGCAGATCTAGATAGGTTTGATGGGGCACTGCCAGGATCAGGGCATCTAAATCACCTAGTTCCTCCCATTCTACCAAATTAAGATTGTATTCCTGCCTTGCCTCATGAGGATTGGCAAGAGAATCGTGAATCCAAGGTTCAATACCAAACTGTCTCAATTCTGAGATAATATCCGGTACTCTGCTGTTGCGTAAGTCCGGGACGTTTTCTTTAAAGCTTAGACCCAATATCCCTACCCTAGCTCCTTTAATTCCTAGATTAGCAGACACTAACAGCTTTACCAACTGTTGTCCTAAATAGCTGCCCATCCTATCGTTAATCCGACGACCCGCCAGAATCACTTCAGGACGATATCCTAGTTCCTCTGCTTTAGTAGTCAAGTAGTAGGGGTCTACACCGATACAATGTCCTCCCACCAGTCCGGGGGTAAAGGGTAAAAAGTTCCATTTAGTACCCGCAGCGGTTAGTACGTCTCTGGTGGGGATACCCAGACCATGGCAAATCAATGCTAACTCGTTCATCAAGGCAATGTTCAAGTCTCGCTGAGTATTTTCCATTACTTTAGCCGTTTCCGCCACTTTAATGGAAGAGGCGCGATAGACTCCTGCCTCAATAATAGCACTGTAAATGTGGGCAACCCTTTCTAAGGTCTCCCGATCTTCTGCCGCTACCAC